>NZ_CAJNBO010000014.1:0-252838 GCF_905221015.1 Paraburkholderia nemoris
TGGCACCTGGCAGACGTGGTCTATCTGAACCCGGAGCGAACTAACGCGTCGGTCGAAATGTATAAGCACGCAGCGTAACGGTTCACGCGACAACTACCTTGACACACACCGGCCGCCGCAAAGAAAAGTAGGCAAAAGAAAGCGGCTAGAAGCCCCTGCTAAGCGGGTCCCGCAGCTCGCTCAGGGCAGTGGTGCGACTGGAATCCGTGTTCTCGCACACTCCGCGTTAGTGACAAAGGACTCATCAGCTCCCACTCCGCACTGCGTGCGTCGCGGACGGGTATGCTTGGGAAACCACGGGGTTCGGTTGAGGTTTGTGCGGGCCGTCGGCTTCGCCTCGGCGAGGCGCGAGCGCCGAAACGTAGCGATTGGTTTTATGAGCGGCTCTTCGGCGCGCGCAGCGCCGCCGGAAGTATGACGCCCTTGTCACAGGCATATGCAGTGGCACGAACCCAGATTCCAGATGCACCACTACCCGTTGCAGACCACAGGCCCCGCTTAGCATTAGCGGTTTGAGCTGCTTTCTCTTGCCTACTTCTCTTTGCAGCCGGCAAAGAGAAGTAGGTGCCGCCCCGCACAGGGGCAACGCTAATAGACCACTAACAAATCAAGGAAAGGCCAAAGCCCCAGGAACACGGCCAAACAAGCGCCGCGCAGGCAAAAAAACTCACTCCTCCGCATCATGCTCAATCACAAACCGCCGCAAATAAGCCAGCACAGCGGCTTCCACCGCTCGATGATCAGCGGTGCTCTTAGACCCCGCATTTTCCTCATCGCCAAACAACGAGGACGGCGCATTATGCACATCCACTTCCTGGCCTTCGCGAAACACGCGAATCTCGTGAACGTCTTCGGCGTACTCGGCAACCCAATGCACGCCTTCGATATGCGCGCCTGCGCGAACGGTAGGTATCTTCATGGACGTCTCCCGTCGGGTCGGACCAAGGCGCCAACCCTTGCTCTCACCATACGCCGTCCAGTTGCCAGGCGCGAGCCTTGTCACCCAATTTCCTGAAGTTTCGCTGCGCCGCAGCGAACGTCCCCCGGCACACGCGTTGCTGCATGTCCAAAGCCAACAGCTAACCGGAGGACCGTCATGCCCGAACAGAAAACCATCAAGCGTGCCCAAGCCGACAAGCGTGCCGCCAAGGCATCGAGCACCCAGGCAGGGGAATTCGTCAAGGAACAGATCGATAAGGTGCGCGCCGGCAAGCACGGTGTCAGGTCGGCCAAGCAGGCGATTGCAATCGGCCTGTCGGAAGCGCGGCGCGCAGGCGTCGCCGTGAAGTCGCCGAAAAAGGGTACCGCGAGTGAGGCGACCCGCAAGAAAGCGCAGAAGGACAACGGCGCGGGCCAGCACAAGAGCACGGCGAAGAAGAGCGCGAGCAGCGAATCGACAGCCATGCGTTCACGTGCCGCGACCAATGCATTGAAGCGCGAAAGCACCGAGGGGGCATCGCACAAGGCTTTGTCGAAACAAACGAAATCGGCAGCGGCCAAACGGCCGGCGGCCAGCCGTTCCGCCGCGGCGAAGAAGGCCGCAGCGACTAAGGGTGCTTCAGGGCGCTCGGCCGCAGCTAAAAAGGCTGCGCACACGAGGGTTTCGCGCGCGCATCGCTGACGCTATCGCCTGAGCGGGCGTGACACGGGCAACCAAAACGCGGCGCGCGCCACCCACGCGCGCCACATCTCTCAGTCTTACTGCACCGTCGCCAGCACGTCGCCCACCGTCTTGAAGATATGCGCGATCTGCTCTTCATCGATGATGAGCGGCGGCGAGAACGCAAGGATATCGCCGGTAAAGCGCACCAGCACACCCGCCTCGAAACACTTCACGAACGCTTCGTAAGCACGCGCGCCCGGCGCGCCGTCGCGCGGCTCGAGTTCGACGCCCGCGATCATGCCGAGGTTGCGAACGTCCTTCACATGCTTCGCGCCGCGCAGCGAGTGAGCAGCGGCTTCGAACTTCGGCGCCAGCGTCGCCGCGCGCTCGAACAGGCCTTCGCGGCGATACAGGTCGAGCGTTGCAACGGCGGCCGCCGCCGCAGCCGGGTGGGCCGAATAGGTGTAGCCGTGGAACAGTTCGATCGCGCCCTGTGCGCCGGCGTTGACGATCGTGTCGTGGATCGTGCGGCTCGCAGCCACTGCGCCCATCGGGATCGCAGCGTTGTTGATCGCCTTGGCCATCGTGATCAGGTCCGGCGTCACGCCGAAGTATTCGCTCGCGGTTGCCTTGCCGACGCGGCCGAATGCGGTAATCACTTCGTCGAAAATCAGCAGGATGCCGTGCTTCGTGCAGATCTCGCGCAGCTTCTGCAGATAGCCTTGCGGCGGAATCAGCACGCCCGTCGAGCCGGCCACCGGTTCGACGATCACGGCGGCGATCGTCGATGCATCGTGCAACGTGACGATGCGTTCGAGTTCGTCGGCGAGATGCGCGCCCCAGGCGGGCTGGCCCTTCGAAAATGCGTTGTGTTCGAGGTTATGCGTGTGCGGCAGATGATCGACCGCCGGCAGCAGCGCGCCGGAGAAGGTCTTGCGGTTCGGCGCGATGCCGCCAACCGAAATGCCGCCAAAGCCCACGCCGTGATAGCCGCGCTCGCGGCCGATCAGACGCGTGCGCTGGCCTTCGCCCCGCGAACGGTGATACGCCAGCGCGATTTTCAGGGCGGTGTCGACCGATTCGGAGCCGGAGTTCGTGAAGAAGATGCGGTCGAGGCCATTCGGCATCAGTTCGGCGACTTTGGTGGCCGCTTCGAACGCCAACGGGTGGCCCATCTGGAATGTCGGTGCGAAGTCGAGCGTGGACAGTTGTTCGGTGATCGCGGCGACGATTTCGTCGCGGCCGTGGCCGGCGTTCACGCACCAGAGACCCGCGCAGCCGTCGAGCACTTCACGCCCGTCCGTGGTGCGGTAGTACATACCCTTGGCCGATTCCAGCAGGCGCGGCGCGGCCTTGAACTGGCGGTTGGCGGTAAAGGGCATCCAGAAAGACGACAGGTCGTCGATGACGGGGCGCGAAGTCATGATTTTCTCCTCGAAGTGATAGCGAAACTGTAGCGTCCGCGGTTTAATGGCGGCATAAACAGTTGACGCAGTGTGGTGCTAACTGTGTTGGTGGATTTGCGCTAACTGTGTCGATCGCGCGACGATGCCGCGGTGACTTAACTTGACGCTTTATCTGGCGCCTTCCGGGCCATCTTTCTGGCAACGCAGCCGGCCCTCGCGACCGGCTTTTCAGTCCGAACCATGATCGAACTACAACTTGAGCGCGACCGACGCGCCGCTCCCACGCTCGTCGAGCAGGTCGTGCAGGGCTTCGCGCGTGCCATCGAGGCGCAGTCGCTGCGAGCCGGCGCGCTGCTGCCCTCAGTGCGGCAGTTGGCGCAAAGCCACGAACTGAGTACTTTCACGGTGACCGAGGCCTACAACCGTCTCGTTTCGATGGGGCTCGTGGTAGCGCGGCGCGGTTCCGGTTATCGAGTGGCGGCGCGCGCGCAGTCCGCGCGGGCGGCCCCGACCGACTGGCAGCCGCCGAGCCTGACCGCGACCTGGCTGCTGTCCGACGTGTTCGCCGACCATTCGGTGCCGATCAAGGCGGGCGGCGGCTGGCTGCCGAACGAGTGGATCAACGAGACGGGTTTGCAGCACGCGCTGCGTGCAATGAGCCGCGTGCCGGCGGCGCGACTCGGCGACTACGGGCATCCATACGGCTTCGCGCCGCTGCGCGAACGGATCGCCGAGCAACTCGACCGGCGCGGTTTGCCGGTGGATGTCTCCAACGTACTGCTCACGCAAGGCGCGACGCAAGGGCTGGATCTGATCGTCCGCACGTTGCTGCGCGCGGGCGACGCCGTGATCGTCGAAGATCCCGGTTACTGCAATCTGCTGCAGATTCTCAAGCTGGCGGGGCTGGTGGTGCATGGCGTGCCGCGCACCCCGGCCGGCGTCGATACGGACGTGCTCGAAGCGTTGGTCGCGCAGCACAAGCCGAAAGCGATTTTCGTCAACACCACGCTGCAGAATCCGACCGGCGCGACCTTCGGCATGTCGGCGGCGTTCCGTCTGTTGCAGATCGCCGAGCGTCAACGCATGTGGGTGATCGAAGACGACGTCAGCCGCGAACTGGCGCCGTCGGGCGCGCCTTTGTTTGCCGCCATGGAAGGCTTGCAGCGCGTGCTCTACGTGGGCGGTTTTTCGAAGACGGTGACGCCGGGGTTGCGTTGCGGCTACGTGGTCGCCGAACGGGCGGTCTTGCGCGAACTGGCGCGCACGAAGATGGCGGTGGGCTTGACCTCGTCGGAAGCGATCGAACGGATCGTCGACAAGGTGTTGCTCGAAGGGCGGTACGCGCGTCACGTGGAAGCCGTGAACGAGCGGCTCAAGCTCGCGCATGCGACCGTCGAAGAGCGGCTCGACTCGCTTGGTCTGGAACTGTTTCACCGGCCGCGAGCCGGTCTGTTCCTGTGGGCTCGCCTGCCGATCGAAGCGGAGCGCGCGGGCGAGGTGGCGACGGCCGCGCTCCAGCACGGCATCTGGCTCGCACCTGGCTCCTATTTCCGTCCCGACGACGCCCCGAGCGCGTGGTTCCGCTTCAACGCGCCGTACTCGACCGACGACGCGTTGTGGCGCTTCATCGAGCGAGTCGGGCAGGGTGCGATCTAGCCGGGCTCGATCTTAAACTGACTGGCCGAGCAGCTTGAGCGCGATCGGATACAGCGAGAGCACCAGCAGCAGCGCCATGGCGACATTGAAGATGCGCAGCCGCTTCGGGTCCGACAGCACTTTGCGCATCGCGGTGCCGAAGCCCGCCCACAGGCAGATGCACGGAAAGCCGATCACGTAGAAGATCACCGCCATCGCGATGGCGTTCACGCTGGCGCTCTCGCTAAGGTGGATCGTCGTGGCGGCGGTCAGGACCATCATCCACGCTTTCGGATTGACCCACTGGAACGCAATGGCTTCATGAAACTTCATGGGCCGGCGCTCGCCTTTCTTGACCTTCAGCTCGCCCGACGTGCCGATTTTCCACGCGAGGTACAGCAGATACGCGACGCTCGCGACTTCGAGCACGGTGTACAGCACGGGAAAGTGCACGAAGGCTTCGCCCAGACCAATCCCCACCGACAGCATCAACAGCACGACCCCGGCGCTAATCCCTGAAAGATGCGGCAGCGTGCGGCGAAAGCCGAAGTTGACACCCGAAGCCAGCAACATCGTGTTGTTCGGACCAGGCGTGATCGTGGTGACGAGCGCGAACAGAATACCGGCGGGCAGCGCGCTGAGGCTGAGGTAGGACATGGACATGGGTGGCTCCGAGGTTGGTCGATAAGACCCTCGGAGCATTCTAGCGAACCACGCCGGTACAGTACCTATACGGTTTGTGGGATGGTGTCCGGTACGGACGACGGTACCGGACCGCCTTTCAATGCGCAGCCGCGGCCGCGTCGCTCGAACCGCCAGCCTTGCCTGGCTTCGTGATCCAGATGAGCGGAATGATGATGATCATGATGATCGCGGCTCCATAGAACACGTCATTCAGCCCCAACATGGCGGCCTGCGACTGCACCGTATGATCGAACAACGCATACGAAGCTTGCTGGCTCAGGCCAAGCGCCGAGTGGTAGGTGTTCATTTGCGCATTGAATATCGGGTTGGTCGGACTCGACTGCTGCGTCAGAATCTCATGATGCATGATCGTCCGGTTGTTCCATACGACGTTCGCCAGCGACGTACCAATGCCGCCAAAGAACACGCGTCCGAAGGTGGACAGCCCGGCCGCGGCCGGCACCTTTTCGGGCGGCTGTCCTGACAGGATGATCACGGTGAGCGGAGCAAAGAACAGCGCCATCGGAATACCCTGCAACAGGGTCGGCAGGATGATGTACCCCTCGCTGATGTCGGTATAGAAAAACGTGCGCATGAAGTAGACAATCGCGAATCCGATAAACGCGAACGTGCCGATAATGCGCGCATCGGAACGCGGCAGAATCTTGCCCATGATGGGGGCGCCGATCACCGCGAAAATGCCCAGCGGTGCCGTAGCAAGCCCTGCGTCGACAGCCCGGTATCCCAGGTACTCCTGCATCCACTGCGGAAGCAGCACCAGCGTTCCGAAGAAGATCCCATACGCCACGGCAATCGAAACGGTGCCGCCAAGGAAGTTGCGCTGCTTGAACAGCGTCAGGTCGACGATCGGATTCTTTTCCGTCAGCTCCCAGATAATGAATGCCGCGAGACCGACTGCGGCAACGATAGCCAGCACGACGATCGTGCTCGACGAGAACCAGTCGAGATCCTTGCCCTTGTCCAGCATCACCTGAAGCGACGCGACCCAAACAATGAGCAGCACTAGCCCGACAACGTCGATTGGCAGCTTTCTGGCCGGCGTATCGCGCTTGCGATAAAGAAGCCAGACCATCGCGGCTGCGAACAGCCCGACCGGGATGTTGATATAGAAGATCCACGACCAGCTATAGCTATCCGTTACCCAGCCGCCGAGCGACGGCCCGACAATCGGCCCGGTCACCACGATCATCGAGAACAGCGCGAGTGCCAGCGAGGATTTCGCCTTTGGCCACGAACTGAGCAGCAATGCCTGTGACATCGGGATGAGCGGCCCGGCAAAGGCTCCCTGCAGCGCGCGCGCAAGCAACAGGATCGGCAACGTCGGCGCAATGCCGCACAGCCAGGATGCGAACACGAACAACAATATCGAACCGACGAACAGCCGGACCTGTCCCAGCCTCTGCGTCAGCCAGCCGGTCAGGGGAATCGCGATTGCATTCGCAGCGGCAAAGACAGTGATGACCCACGTGCCTTCGTCGACCGAGACGCCGAGGTTGCCGGAAATGGTTGGAATGGCGACGTTGGCGATCGACGAATCGAGCACGGTCATGAAACCCGCGAGACCAACGCTCAGGGAACCCAGAGCGAGTGTCGCCCCGGTCAGCGGCGGGTGATTGGGATGGTTGGTGGTCATGGTGATACGGCTGTCCTGTGTCTGGCAAGAAAGACGCGGCATCCTTCACGTGCCGCGGTCCGATGAGCGGGGGTCATTCGTTTTCGGCGATGATTCGCGCGATCGCGGCATCGGCCTCGTCGCCGTACTTGGCGAAAACGTCGGTCTTATAGGACGACGTGGACTGCGTACCGAGTTGGGCGCCGGCAGGGTCCTTGACGTTGACATCCACGTTCATTGAAAGACCCACACGCAGCGGATGCTTTTCCAGTTCCGCAGGTGGAATCTCGATGCGCACCGGCAGCCGCTGCACCACCTTGATCCAGTTACCGGTCGCGTTCTGCGCAGGCAACAGCGCTAGTGCCGATCCGGTGCCCGGCGTAAAGCCCACCACCTTGCCGTGATAAACGACGGAGGAGCCGTAGACATCGGCTGTCAGCTCAACAGGCTGGCCAACCCGGATGTGACGAAGCTGCCATTCCTTGAAGTTCGCATCGACCCAGACCTGCTCTAGCGGCACCACCGACATCAGCGCCGCGCCGGGTGACACGCGCTGCCCGACCTGAACCGAGCGCTGTGCGATATATCCGGTCACGGGAGCCGGCAACGTGGTGCGCGCGTAAGCCAGGTAGGCGTCGCGAACGTGGGCGGCGCTTGCCAGTACGTCCGGATGCTTCTCGACCGACGTGTTGGCCGTCAGCGCGCGATTGGCGCCAAGCTGCTGCCGGGCTGCCTCAAGCGAAGCCTGAGCCGAGCGGACCGCGTCACGTGCATGTGAGATTTCCTCGTCCGACACCGCCCCCGTCATGCCAGTGGCAAGCCGGCGCTTCAGATCGTCCTGCGCCTTCGAAAGATCCGACTGGCGTTCAGCGATATCTGCACGGTATCTGTCGTCGTCGGCATACAGGCCATGGACTCTGCGAACGGTTTGGCCCAGATTGGCCTCGGCCTGTTGCAACGCAATCCTGGCGTCCGCTGGATCGATCTGGACGATCGGTTCGCCCTTCCTGACGATTTGCGTGTTATCCGCATTGACGCCGATGACGGTTCCCGTGACCTGCGGCGTAATTTGCACGACGTTGCCGTTGACGTAGGCGTCGTCCGTATCCACGTGATGACGCGCTTCGACGAAATAGAAAGCGCCATACGCAGCGCCTGCGATCGCGAGCGAAGCGGCAAGCAGCGAGAGCAGGAGTTTGCGTTTGCCGGGCTTCTTTTCCGGCTCTTTATCCGACGGTGACTGAGGTGCGTTCATGGGTAGCTCCAATAAGGTTTGAGGTGCGCCGTCCTGCTGCTGCGCTTGACGGTCGATCTGGTCGTTCATTGAGTGGTCGTGGTGTTGGATCGCGCAGGAATCGGCGTCTCCGTGTTCGCAGCAAGGCCAGCGTGAGAAGCATCGAATCCACCGCCCATTGCCTTGATCAGTCCGATCTGCATGCCGCGGCGATTCATTTCGAGGTTCACGACGGCCGTTTCGGCGGCGAGCCGGTTGTCGTCGGCGTTCAGCACCTGCAGTTGCTGGTTCAAGCCCGCCTTGTATCGAACGAGCGCCAATTGATAGGCATTGGTCTGCGCATCCAGTGCCTGCTGCGCGTCGATCAGTTGGCGGTCGGTCGAATGGATCTGCGTGACCTGCGTGGCGACATCGGATAAGGCGTTGATCAACGTCTGGTTGTAGGTCGCGACGTCGTAATCGAAGTCCGCATAGCGGCCCTTCAGTTGTGAGCGCAGGGCGCCGGCATCAAAGATAGGAAGATGGATCGCCGGTCCTGCCTGAAGCTGACGGCTGCCGGCCGTAAGGAGCCGGCCCCAGCCAAACGCGTCCAGTCCTGCCGCCAGGGAGAGATTGACGTCCGGGTAAAACTCAGCCTTCGCTTCCTTCACATCGTGAATGGCGGCATCAACTTGCCAGTAGGCCGCAACGATGTCCGGGCGACGCGAGAGCAGGTCGGCGGGCAGGTTGTCGGGAAGCGCGACGCTCGCACCGTCGCCAAGCGATGGATTGGCGATGCTGAGACCGCGGTCCGGGCCTTCGCCAAGCAGGGCGGCTAGTTGGTAGCGGACGGTCGTAATCTGGCCATCGAGGTCGCTGACACTGGAGCGGCTCGTCGCGGTTTCGCCATAGGCGGTCTGCCGTTCAACGTTGGTGTCGAGTCCTGCGCCCACGCGCCCATCTGTGATTCGCCCGATGTCCTCGCGATTCTTCACTTCGCGCAGTTCGATATCACGCAGCGCATAGAGCTGCGCAAGATGGTTGTAGGCGCTTGCCACCGACGCGGCCACGGAGATGCGCACCTCCTCGGCTTCGGCGTCGGCCACCTTTTCCTGCGAGACGGCCTGACGCAGCTTCTCCCGATTCTTGCCCCACAGGTCGAGGTCGAACGAAGCACTGGCGAGCACATTGTTCTCGCTCTGCCACGTGCCGTTGTACGGAGGCGGAACGATGCCGTTGCCGGTATAAAGCTGTCGCGTCCACGCGTAGCTGCCCGTTACGTTTGGGTAGAGGGTCGAGTTGGCACTGCCCACATATGACGTTGCTTTCTCGATGCGGGCGCGGGCCTGTTCGATGGTTGGATTGCCCTGTAACGCCTCGTCGATCAATGCCGGCAGTTGTGGATCGCCGAACTGTTTGGCCCAATCCATTGCGGGCCACTGTCCGCCTTCGGCGGGCAAACTTTGCTTCGTCTCAAACTTCGCGGGAGGCTCGATCTGCTTGTCGCTCTTGATGCCGGCATAGTTGACGCAGCCGGCCAGGCCGAGCGCCGCTACCGCCGCGGCTATCGAGGCCACCCATGCGCTCGCTCGGAGTTGGGGTCGGTCGTGGTTCATGATGGTTTCCGTTTTCCTTTGGCTGATCTGGGTTGTATGGCTTTGCATTGCTTGAAGTGCATATGCACACAATAGGGTTCAACTATTTGCTTATCGATCTACGAGGTGAATAAGTCTGTTGCGTTGGGGTTATCTTTCGGACAGGTAGCTCGTCATGCGAAACAGTTCACTTCGCAGATGCGCTGCCTGTTGCTGGCCAAAACTGCGTTCGAAACTGGCCTGTGCTGTTGCCCAATGAGCAGCCGCTTCGTCGAGCTTCGTCAGTCCTCTTCGGGTGAGTACGACTCGCAGCCGCCGATTGCTTTGCGGTTCGGCAGGAGCAAGCACGAGGCCGCGCCGGAGCAGGGGTTTAAGCGCTCGAACGAGGGTCGTTCTGTCCATCACCATCGCTTTGGCCAACTCGGCCATCGTCAGATTCGTACAGCGACTCAGTGTTCTGAGGACGCTGAACTGCGTTGGCGTGATGCCGACCTCAGACAAATGACGCTCGTAAAGCTTTGAAATATGTCTGGATGCCTGACGGAGAGCAAAACAGTCGTCGTCCGGAAGATCGTTTGAGTGCATACGCACAGAGTAATGCGGCCCCCGCCGGGAAGCGATGCCGGCTGGATTATCAGTTTGTTGTCGTTTCGTGCACCAATCGACTCATCCCGCCCTTTTTTGTTTCCGGCGCGCTTCACAGGTCGTCTTTGCTCGACTAGCGCGATGTCGCCAGCGTTTCGAAGAAGGCAGCCGCATAGTCAATAAACGCACGCACTTTGGCAGGCAGCAGGGTCCGGTTGCTATAAGCGAGCTGGATTTCGACGCTATCGTCGACAAGCTGCGAGCCGGTGAGCAGCTGGACGAGCTTCCCCGAGGCCAATTCGTTCTCGACAAGGGCTGCTGGCACGACACCGATTCCGAAACCCTGCAGCACCATTTCCAGGTTGAAGGCGGGGCTGTTCGACGAAACATCGAAGCGAAGCGGAACGCTCAGCTCGTCCTCGCCAAGCCGGAAGCCGATGGCGGGGCGACGAATGGACGGCGACATCGGCACAAAAAGGTGGCTGGCCAGTTCCGACGGATCTCCCGGCGTTGACGACGCCTGCAGATACTGCGGCGTCGCGACGATGACAACCGGAATGCGTTCGAGCAGACGCACGACCGTCGTTTCGCTCGTTAGCATGTACGGAAGAATGAGGCCAAGGTCGAACCCGTCGCCGACCAGATCGACCGGTCGCTCCGTCAGCGTCACGTCGAGCGTGACCTTCGGATGGGCCCGCTTGAATCCGGCGATCAGGGGAACCAGCCGGCTTACTGTCACCGTCGTATGGGCGACAAGGCGCAAGACGCCACCCGCTTCACGTGTCTGGTTGGCTACGTCCGCTTCGAGTAGATCCAGATCGTCCAGGATACGCACGCAGCCTTCGTAGAATCGTTCCGCGGCTTCGGTGAGTGAGACCTGCCGGGTCGTCCGGTTTAACAGCCGGCATCCGATCCGCTCTTCCAGCCCCGCGATCGCCCGCGACACCGCCGGCCGGGCCAGCCCATGAATATCCGCCGCGCGGGTGAAACTCTTCAGTTCGACCACCGAGCGGAAAATGCGTAGGCTTTCGATATATTCCATGATGAGATCTCGTCGACCAACGGGAACAAAGGATGGACGGAATGCCGTTTTCAGCGTCACCGGACGTTCCAGTTGCGAACCCTGTCTCCCATGGTATTTCGCAGGATAGGCAACGGCTGAGCCGGCGACAGAAAACAGTCTATGCCACAGCGGCTCTGCCTTCATGTCCGATAACCACGTCGCCGCGGTTAAAAAATCGTGAAGCCGCTTGACAGTCTATCTATGAGTAGATATATTTCACTCCATGGAACCGACAACGACAGTGCGCGAACAGATCCTCGACCACGCAATCACGCTCATCATGCTGCGTGGTTACAACGGGTTCAGTTACCGTGATCTGTCCAGTCTGGTGGGCGTAAAAACCTCGAGCATCCATTACTACTTTCCGTCGAAAGACGATCTGGTTCTGGAGGCGGTGAATGCGTACAGCAACGAGGTATTGGGTGCGCTCCATGGTATTAACGCTTCGTTGGCCGCGGACACAAAGCTGAGCAAGTACGCGAAGCTGTTCGGCAGGACCCTCGGTGACGGCAATCAGATCTGCCTGTGCGGCATGCTGGCTGCAGACATCGAATCACTGCCCGACAACATCCGCCAGGCCGTGCAGGCGTTTTTCAAAGCGAACGAAAACTGGCTCGCCAAGGTTCTCGCGCAAGGCGTGCAGGAAGGGACACTGGCGGTGAACGGCAAACCGGAAAACGCGGCGCGGGCGTTGTACGCGGCTTTTCAGGGAAGTGTGCTGGCAAGCCGTCTGTTCCACACCAAGGCCCGGCTCGAAGACGTCGAGGCAACGGTGCGGATCGCGAAGTGAAGCTCGCATCGCTGTAGTCGGGTAGTCAGGTATGGGGCGGTACGCCGCCTCTTTGTTTGGCCCACTTATCTATCTTTGAGTAAATAGATAAGTGGGGAGTAAAGCAGGAAATGTGAAGTAGCCAGGAAGAGCCTGGTTTGTCTGTTTAATTTTGCGGATAAATCTATCTAGTAGTAGATAGCAAATCCAGTCAATCACTCTTGTAAGGAGCCTCACCATGTCACTCGAAAAAGTCCTCTACCGCGCTCAAGCTCATGCCACCGGTGGCCGCGATGGCCGCGCCGTGGTGCCCGCAGGCAACCTCGATTTCAAGCTGACCACGCCGAAAGAACTGGGCGGCGCGGGCGGCGAGGGCGCCAATCCGGAACAGCTCTTCGCGGCCGGCTATAGCGCCTGTTTCCTCGGCGCGATGAAATTCGTCGCCGCACGCGACAAGATCGCCATCCCCGCAGACGTCGCGATTGACGGCAGCGTGGGCATCGGCGCGATCCCGAATGGCTTTGGCATTGAAGTGGAACTGAAGATCTCGCTGCCCGGCATGCCGCGCGAAGCGGCGCAAACGCTGGTCGACAAGGCGCACATCGTTTGCCCGTACTCGAACGCGACACGCGGCAACATCGACGTCACCCTGACGATCGTCTAAGCCTCAGCCTCTCACCGTCACGAACCTGGAAAAAATCATGAAGACCCTCAAGCCTTTGCTGCTGGCCGCCGTACTTGCAACCAGCGCGACTCTCGCCATCGCCGCGAGCCCGGCAACATCCGCCTCGCCCGATCTGGTGACCAGCCAGTTCCTGCATGCGTTGAACAGCGGCACAGGACCGGCAATCAACACGCTGACACCGGCAGAGGCGCGTCAGGTGCTGGTCGGCGCGCAGAACAGCGTGAAGGTTGATCTGTCCGGCATCGATGCGTCGAACAAAACCATCGAGCAGGACGGTATCAGCGTGCCGATCACGATCGTACGGCCGCAAGGCGCAACGGGCACGCTGCCGGTGTTCATGTTTTTCCATGGCGGCGGTTGGATCCTCGGGGACTTCCAGACGCACGAGAGGCTGGTGCGCGACCTCGTCGTGCAATCCGGGGCTGTGGCGGTGTTCGTCAATTACACGCCGTCGCCCGAAGCGCGTTACCCGGTGGCGATCAATCAGGCGTATGCGGCCACCAAATGGGTCGCGGAACATGGCAACGAAATCGGTGTGGACGGCAGCCGCCTCGCAGTCGTGGGCAACAGCGTCGGCGGCAATATGGCCGCGGTTGTATCCCTGATGGCGAAGAACAAGCAGGGTCCCGCAATCCGCTTTCAAGGCCTGATGTGGCCGGTGACGGACAACAATTTCAACGACGGCTCGTACAACGCCTATCCGGAAGGCCACTTCCTGACCCGGCCGATGATGAAGTGGTTCTGGGACGCGTACACCAAGGATCCGAAGCAGCGCAATGAGATCTACGCGTCGCCGCTGCGCGCTTCAGTGGAGCAGCTGAAGGGCCTGCCGCCAGCGCTGATCCAGGTCGCGCAGTTCGACGTGCTGCGCGATGAAGGCGAGGCCTATGGCCGCAAGCTCGACGCCGCAGGCGACGAAGTCACCGCGGTCCGCTACAACGGCACGATTCACGACTTCGGCTTGCTTAACGCGCTCGCCAACGATGCGCCGACCAAGGCCGCAACGAGACAGCTTGCCAACGAATTGCAGGCGCGTCTTAAGTAAGCTGTACCGCCTTGACCGCGGCGCGCTGCATGACAGCGTCGCGCCGCGGTGGCCAGCATTATTTCCTTCCGTATGTAAGCCGATTACCGAACCGACAGCCTATGGCGCTCCATGTCCGATAGCAAAATAAACGGTATATACTGTTTATACGGTTATCAACACGGAGAGACCACATGACAACACCCGTTACGAAAGAGCACACCAAGAAGGCGTTCCACTTCCCCAAGAGCTCGTCCAAGCGCGCAGTAGATGGCGCCGAGCCGGTAGTCGCGGCGGAGCAGCCGGCGGAAACGGCGCCTGCCGTCGAAAAAGCGTCCAAAGCGAAGCGAGCGGCCGCCGCGGAAGTAAAGCCCGTCGTCAAGAAAGCAGCTAAAAAAGTGAAACGCGCGGCGACTGCGGAAGCGAAGCCCACTGTCAAGAAGCCGGCCAAAGCAAAGCGCTCGGCAACCGCGGAAGCGGCCCCTGTCGTCAAGAAGGCAGCTAAGGCGAAGTCCTCGGCAGCAGCGGAAGCAAAGCCTGTCGTCGAAAAAGCAGCCAAAACCAAGCCCGCGGCAACTGCCGAAGCGGCGCAAACCACCAGGAAGGCAGCCAAGCCGAAGCGTTCCGCAACTGCGGAAGCCGCGCCTGTCAGCGCTCCGGAAGCCAAGAAAGCCAAGCAGCCGAAGAAAGAGAAAGTCGTGCGCGACAGCTTCACGATGCCGAAGTCGGACTACGACATGATCGCGTCGCTCAAGCAGAAGTGCCTCGACGCCGGCGTGCCGGTGAAGAAGAGCGAGCTGTTGCGAGCAGGCCTGATGATGCTGGAGTCGGCCGCGCCGCAGCGCCTGCTGGCCGCGGTGTCGTCGCTCGAGACAGTGAAGACGGGGCGTCCCGCGAAGGGTTAAACCCTGCCGATGCAGGGTTTAGAAGAAAGCGTGCCCGCCCGGGCGGTGTCGGACTGCAGCACATCCGGCTGCAAGTTCTCGAGCCGCAGGGGCGGGTACGAAGCATCATCATGCCATCGCCAAATTGTTGGTAGGTGACGGACAAATTACGCCGCACCGCCAGCAACTTCCCTGTGGATCCGCCTGGCACGTTGTGCCGCTGCCGTTTTGCAGGGCAGGTTGCCAGATCCGCACAGGCGAGCTTCGCCAGCCTCCTCAGCTCCCCACCGGCGAAGCCAGATAATTCCAGTCGTGCAGGAAAATCTGCTCGAAGTAAGCCGCGGCGTCGGCGCTATGGATGATCAGGCCCGCATCGCGATTGCGCAGCGTGCCGTCTGCTGACCAGTTCTGACTGCTGACCATGACGACATTTCCGTCGACCACGATTCCCTTGTTGTGAACGTTCGCCTGCCGGCGCAGCACGGACGACGGCACGCCCGCCGCGACCAGCTTTTCGACCCATGCGTCATTCTGGAACTGACTGGTGATGAGACGCACGTCGAGGCCACGGTCGATCAGCGCCTTCACCGCCGCAATCAACGCGTCATGTTGTGCATCGTCCGGGCGTCCGCTCGGATGGATATATTGGGTCTGCATGTAGAAGCGCTGCTGGGTGGATTCGATGAGCGCCTGAACATGCGGCTGATAGTTGTCGGGCGTGAGTAGCGGCTGGATCTGTACGGTATCGCTCAACGTCCTGGGCGCGAAGAACTGGCGCGGGGCTTTGCCGGCTGCAAACGCGTCGATCGGAACGTCGAGAGCGGCGGTCCCGGCTCCCGGAATATCCAGCCCCATGGCCTTGGCTTGAGTTATCGCGTCGTGAGAGACGGTGTAGTCGTTCTGCAGGAACGCGCGAAACGTGCTGGCCAACGCCTTGCTCGTGACAATCACATGCCAGTCCCGATCGCTCTTCTCGGCGAGCTTGCGCGCGGCTGCCACGTCCGACAGATCGATCTCCGGCTGATTGCTGTTGTTCCAGTTGCCCGAAGAGAGCCAGAAGGTATCGTCTTCGCGCACGGCGACCTTGATGTGATACGCGTTCGGATAGATCCAGACGGGTGCCTTCGGATCAGCATTGGTGAGCGCCCAGGTGCCGGCGAAGCGCGCGCCGAGCTTGGCCGAGAGATCGGCCTGGGTTTGCTCGTCGGTCTGGTCGGCCGTGGGGTTCTTGGCGGGATGGTCGAGCGTGAGCGTCAGCTTCTGATCTCCGGCGAACGCGGACTCGACTGCGGTGAGAATGTGCTCCGATGTGAAGTCGTATATTCCCACCACCAGTTCTTCGCGAACGCCGGCGATGAAATTCGATAGCTCCGCCCATCCGGCATCGGGACTCACGTGCAGTACCAGCGAGACCTGTTCCGTCACCGCATCGAGACTCGCGCCGGGCGCCGGGACGTACGGAATCTCCTCCTTGCGCGCACGGGCAGCGACGAACGCCTGGAGAGGCGCAGGCGGACTCGCGAGTGCGTTGCCTTGTCCGTCGAAGAACACCTGGTCCGCGAAATCGGGTTGGCGCAGTTCATGGCGTGCTTCAGCCAGTGCGCAATAGCGCGAGGGGTCTAGCGCTTGCATCGACTCCATGGCGTCGGCGGCGCGTACATCGACGGGTACGCCGTCGATCTGCTTCGGCAATGCGGCTTGCAGCGCTGTGAGCCTGTCCACCGCCACGGTGACGACAATGGCACGCATCACAGCGCGTCCAGGCGCCGGCCATTGCAAGCCGCTACGCACGGACAGCACGCCTGCTTGCCGGAACGACTCGGCGTGCGTGTCGAGCACGGTCCGGATGTTGATCGCTGGAGTTTCCCGTGCAGAAACGGCGGTGTCGGCAGGGTCCGTCTTGAGGCGAGCGAGCGCCGCCGAGAAAAGAGCCGCGCCGGTTGGCAACGCACTGGCGAATATCATGCGGCGCGCGTCCCGCCGTTCCACCGCCGGCGCGCTGGCTTTCAATTGCGAGAGCGGCTGAGGCAATTGCGTCAAGCCGTCGACGAAGCTGCGCAACGACCGTCCGCCCGTCAGCGATCCGCCACCGGGTTGCCCGGATGCGAGATCGATAATTTCGGGCGCGCCGAAATGCCTGACCTGCTGCAACTTGTTGTTCTGCGGGTTGAACCAGGTGAGATAGCCATTAGGCAGCACCTGACGGGGCCGCGAGATCTTGCCACTGAAACTGTAGCGTGCGCCTGACGTGCCGGCAGGGTCGAAATAGTTAGGCGTGTAGAAGT
Source organism: Paraburkholderia nemoris (assembly GCF_905221015.1). Lineage (NCBI taxonomy): Bacteria > Pseudomonadati > Pseudomonadota > Betaproteobacteria > Burkholderiales > Burkholderiaceae > Paraburkholderia > Paraburkholderia nemoris. Next base: position 17,065 of record NZ_CAJNBO010000014.1, read on the forward strand.
CCGAGACCAGCACGTCGTCGATCAGATAGGCGCAGGTTGCGTCTTCGGGCGGATCGCAAATCTCGACCAGGTATTCGACCTTGCCGTCACCGTCCTGCACTTCATTGTCGATGATCGTTACTGCATTGGCCGCGGTGAGGCGGTTGCCGCCCGGATCGACCAGCATTTCGAGTATCTCGTGACTCGCCGACAGCGACCACGTATTGCCGGCCAGGACAACCGCGAACGGCTGGTTGTGCTCGGTCAGGTGAAAGCCGGCGGCTCCCGTTTGAACCTCGTCCACCACGTAAACTGGCCAGACGCCTGGGTCGAGATGGTCGATGGATTCGAGCGCGACGACGGTGCCCGACACGTTCCAGATCGGGGCGAGATCGCGGCTGATCTGCAGGTTGAGGGCCTGCGCGACACGGACGACATCGGTGTAAGGTACGGCGGCGGATTGCGACACGATTCCAACGCGGGCGGTCAACATGGCATGTCTCCAGGGTGAGGACGGAACAGCTCATGCCCAGCGTGACGCGTTGTTATGGCGTGGCCATGACAACAGTGTGTCCGTCCCGCAACGCGGTCACGATCGGGTCACACATCTGCGCTCTAGACGACTGGTCTAATTGAGGCCATAATCCGCTTCCTATGAGAGCTAGCCATCCCCACATTCGCCGGCACATCCTCGACGCTGGGCGCGCGCTGATCGCACGCAAAGGCTTTGTCGCGGTCGGGCTGAACGAGATCCTGACAACCGCCGAGATCCCCAAGGGCTCCTTCTATCACTACTTCGGCTCGAAGGAATCGTTCGGCAGCGAGTTGCTGCAGCAATACGTTGCCGACTACGCGGTGCGTCTCGACGAACTGTTCGGTCGGCCCGGTGTCAACGGCCGCGACAAGCTGCTGAGCTATTGGGCTGCCTGGCAGCAGGAGCAACTCGATCAGGACGGCGACGAAAAGTGCCTGGTGGTGAAGCTGAGCGCGGAAGTCGGCGACTTGTCCGATGAGATGCGCGTGGTGCTGCGCGACGGCGTCGACCGCTTGATGGTGCGTCTCGCTTCCGTAATCGAAGAAGGTCAGGCGGACGGCTCGCTTTCGCCGGAGATCCGGGCTCGGGAGGCGGCCGAACTCCTGTACCACATGTGGCTAGGCGCGGCGCTCATCACCAAGCTGCGACAGGACGGAAGCGCGATGGCGCAAGCCATGGCGGTCACACAGAGCGTCCTGCGCGCGGCGTGACATGGCGGCGGCTGTGATGCTGATGAGTTTCCTCGAACAGAAGCATCAGCCGAAGCACTCAGAAAACCATCTACAGAAGCACCCAGAGAAGCACTCGCAGAACCCCTCACTCCGCGCAGAACGGAGTCCTCATCGTTGCACATTCCAGGAGATCGACTTTGCGTAGCGTTATCTATTCCTCTTTCGGCAATCCCGCCGAGGTGCTGCAGGTTGCGGAACGTCCCACGCCGAATCCCGGCGCGGGCCAGGTGCGCATCAAATCGACCTTGTCGCCGATTCACAATCACGACCTGTGGACGATTCGCGGTCAGTACGGCTACAAGCCGAAACTGCCGGCCGTGGGCGGCACTGAAGTCGCCGGCGTGATCGACGCGATCGGCGAAGGTGTCGAACACCTGAAGCCCGGTCAGCGCGTAGTGGTGGCCGGCATCTATGAGGGCTGGGCCGATTACGTTCTGGCGCCGGCGGCAGCGGTGGTCCCGCTGCCTGACGCGATCAGCGACGAAGTAGGTTGCCAACTGATCGCCATGCCGCTGAGCGCGGTCATGTTGCTCGAATATCTGCATCTCGAGCCCGGTCAGTGGTTCATCCAGAACACGGCGAACGGTGCGGTCGGTAAGACTCTGGCGATGCTGGCCAACGCGCGCGGCATCAACGGGGTCAATCTGGTCCGGCGCGAGGCGGGCATTGCGGAATTGGCCGAGGTCGGCATCGGCAATGCAGTGTCGACCGAAACCGAGGGCTGGAAGAAGCAGGTTCGTGAGATCGTCGGCGATGCGCCGATTCTGGCCGGTGTCGATTCAGTGGGCGGCGACGCCAGCGGTGACATCTTCGGTCTGCTTGGCGAAAACGGCACCCTGGTGTCGTTCGGCGCGATGTCCAATGAACCGATGCGCCTTAGCTCCGGCGATGCGATCTTCAAACAGGCGACCGTCAAGGGTTTCTGGGCAAGCAAGATTTTCGAGGTCACTTCGGGCGCGGATAAAGCGCGAATGATCGGCGAATTGCTGAGGCTCGCTGCGTCGGGCGAACTGAAGCTGCCGGTGGAAGCCGTCTTCGATGTCGAGAACGTGGCGCAAGCGGCAGCGGCGAGCGGGAAGAGCGCGCGCAAGGGCAAGGTGCTGTTGCGGTTCTAACGAGCAGCGTGTCGCTGCGTCGGTGCACCAAGGTGTGCCGCGCAGTGTCATGCTGATGCCCGTTCGCAAGGCTCCCCAATGCCTGCCCACATGAGCCGTCGAACGGTTTCGGGGCAGGCGTTGGCCGCACTTTCTCTCATCGACTCAACAACCTACTCCATGATCGAAGTCCATCATCTCAACGAATCCCGTTCGCGCCGCATTACCTGGTTGCTGGAAGAACTCGGCCTCGACTACACGCTCGTTCAATACCAGCGGAATCCGCAGACCCGTCTCGCTCCGCCGGAGCTGACGGCGATCCATCCGTTGGGCAAGGCCCCTGTGATTCGCGACGGCGAGAAAGTGATTTTCGAGTCGGGTGCGATCGTGGACTATCTGATTCGCCGCTATGGCAACGGCCGCCTCGCCCCCGCATACGGAACCGACGAGTACGACCGTTACGCGCAGTTTCTGCACTATGCGGAAGGCAGCGCCATGCTGCCGCTGATGCTGAAGGTGTACACGGCGCGTCTTGGCGACGGTGCGGCTCCGTTGCAACCGAGAATCGAAAGTGAGTTGCAGAATCACTTCGGCTTTCTGAATCAGGAATTGGCCGGCCGCGATTACCTGATGGGCGATGAATTAACGGGCGTCGATATCCAGCTCTCGTTCGTCGCGCAGACGTGCCTCAAGTTTTGCGGACGCGACGCGTTCCCGAATATCACAGCGTTTGTCGATCGCATCGAAGCGCGCCCCGCGTACCAGCGTGCGATGGAGAAGGGCGGCGCGTAAGTCTGCTGCAACCGGCCATCAAGCCGGTTCGCTCAAGGCCGGTTCATTGGCGATCTGTTTGATGATCGCCTCCATCAAGCCTGGAAACCGGGCGTCCAACTCGTCACGCCGCAGCGAATTCTGATGCACGGTACCGGCAACGCGCGTGCGCACCAGCCCCGCTTCACGCAGGATCCGGAAGTGATGGGAGACGCTCGACTTGGGACGACCGCCGTCGAGGTCGCCGCAAGTGGCCTCGTCGACCGTTGAAAGCTGACGGACGATCTCGAGGCGCACGGGGTCGCTAAGAGCATGAAAGAGCCGTCCGAGCGTGAAATCCTCGGCGGCGGGATGGGTATAGGTGCGCATTGTGCAAATGATAAAGGTTTCTGCCATACTCCATAGTTCGATGTTTGTCGAACTACCGTACAAGCATGTTCACAGGAGTGTAGCCCGATGTCAGCATTATTTCAGCCCTACAAGCTCAAGGACGTTTCCTTGCGCAACCGTATCGCCATTCCGCCGATGTGCCAGTACACCGCCGAAGACGGCCTGATCAACGATTGGCACCGCGTCCACCTCGCCGGTCTGGCGCGTGGCGGTGCGGGGCTGGTGATCGTCGAGGCGACCGCCGTGTCGCCCGAGGGCCGTATCACGCCGGGCTGCGCGGGCATCTGGACCGACGAGCAGGCGCAGGCTTTCGCGCCGGTCGTCGCGTCGATCAAGGCAGCGGGCGCCGTGCCGGGCATCCAGATCGGCCACGCGGGCCGCAAAGCCAGCGCCAACCGTCCGTGGGAAGGCGACGACCACATCGCCGACAACGATCCTCGTGGCTGGCAGACCCTCGCGCCGTCCGCGATTGCGTTTGGCGGCGGCCTGCCGAAAGTACCGAAAGCGATGACGCTCGACGACATCGCCCGCGTGCGCGAAGATTTCGTCGCCGCCGCTAAACGGGCCCGTGATGCGGGTTTTGAATGGCTTGAGCTGCACTTCGCACACGGCTACCTCGGTCAAAGCTTTTTCTCGACGCACTCCAATCAACGCGATGACGCGTACGGCGGCAGCCTCGAAAACCGCAGCCGCTTCCTGCTGGAAACCCTGGCCGCGGTGCGCAAGGTATGGCCTGAGCATCTGCCGTTGACGGCGCGTTTTGGCGTGATCGAGTACGACGGACGTGACGAGGAAACGCTCGCCGAGTCGATCGAACTGGCGAAGAACTTCAAGCGCGAAGGGCTGGATATGCTGAGCGTCAGCGTGGGCTTCTCCACGCCTGCCGCACGTATTCCATGGGCGCCGGCGTTTCTCGCGCCGATCGCAGAGCGTGTGCGCCGCGAAGCCGGTATCGCCGTTTCGTCGGCGTGGGGCATCGATACGCCGGAACTGGCCGACCGCTCCGTCAAGAACGGGCAACTGGACCTGGTGATGGTCGGCCGCGCGCATCTGGCCGATCCGCACTGGCCGTATCATGCGGCGCGCAAGCTGGGGATTGAGCGTCCGTCGTGGACGCTGCCGGCGCCGTACGCGCATTGGCTCGAGCGTTACGCCGTCGCTTGAACGTTGCAGGACGCGTACGCTAAGCGAAGGCTCTGAAAACGTAAAAAGCGCGTGGCAGGGTGTGAATTTCATTCACTCTGCCACGCGCTTTTTGTCGTTCAGGCCTGCTGCGGATTGCTTATCCTTTGACGTGCTCCGTCGAGAGCCAGCCGCCGCTTACACCGATCTGCGCCACCTGTTTTGCCACCGCGTCGGCGAGCCGCTTGGCGTCCGCTGAAACGCCAGCCTTCTTGGTTTCGGAGACTGCGTGCAAGCCGCCGCCCACAGCAGCCGAAGTCGCGATGCTTCCGGCTGCCGCTCCCACGCCGGCTGTTTCGACCATGCCGGGTGCTTTGCCGCTGTCGCCGGTAGCATTGAAACTTTGCACCAGCCGCGCGGTGCCGCCAGCCGGCTTGTAGAGAATCTGCACGGAGCTGCTCACTTCGCTCTTGCCTGCGCCCAGACCGATCAGCACGCGGCGGCGGCGATTGCCCGCGTCGATCGTGTCGAAGCTGCCTTGCACGAGCAGGACGTTCTGGTCGGCCGGGGCGGGAATGTCCGAGCGAATCGCGCGCAGCCCCATCGATTGCAATTGATGCACGATTTCGTTGGCCACCTGCTCACGCACGGCGATCGCATCGGCCGATTGCTTTTCCGCAGCGGACGAACCGTCGAGTTGCGACTTCAATTTCTTAAGCATGCCGCCGTTGTCCAGTTTGACCTGATCCGGATTGGTGTCGAAGGTGTAGACATAAATATTGTCCGGGCGCACTTGCGGCTGTGCGCTGGTCTGGGTCGCGTTGTTGATGCTGCCGCCGGCGCAACCGGTCAGGAGCGCGCTGCCGCAGACCATGGCGACGCATGCAAAACGGGCGGCATTCTTTTTGAGGAAACTCACTGAAGTGAACATGTTCATCCTGTCGTCGGCACGCGGTGCCGTTAGCGTCGAATGCATCTTCCGATGATCGGGCAACCGTGGGATCGTTGATCATCGGGGTTGCATTCGCACACGCGTTTTCACGCAAAGCACCCTTGATCTCATGCGTCTTTTTTCGTACGCACCGGCAGCGAAACGAAGTATGGGCGAGTCACTTCCCGAACTCCATTCAACAATTATTTCGCGCAATGTCACGGCGAAACATGCGGCTGTGGGGCAGGTTTGGCATGGGGTGAATGCGACGGCAGAGTGTCAACTCAAGGCAAGTTTGACGATGCAGCAAAGAACGAGGACGAGCAGGGCGGCGGCGACGGCCAGATTGAGCGGATAGCGCATTGTTCACCAGGCACTAGCGTTACGATGCTCTCATCCTAATCACCTGAGGGAAGATGAAAAGTGGGCAGTGAGGCGGCAATGTGCGACAGCTAACGCAGCGCGCCGAACGGCTGCGCTGCTTTTCGACGGGAGCGCTTCCAACCGATTTTGTGTCGGGACGAATTGCCGTGTCCCTTGTTCTGGGTTGGAATTGCCGGCCGTTCGACGGCGTGATGATCGGGTCCGCGCTTTATTGCGCAGCGGGCGCTTGCACCTCTGCCGGCATGCCGCGCGGCTGCCTGTTCGTCGCCACGAGATCTTCCGACAGACTGGTGCGTAGCGTAGCAATCGCCTGGTCTGGATTGGCCGGCTTCAACTGCTCGCGGGCCAGCGAGTCGTACACGTAGTGGCGCAGCATCGGATCTTGCGTCTTGCTCAACACCTCGTGATACACGGCGACGATTTCGCCTTCACGTCCGCTCATCGCATACAGACGGCGCAACTGTTCCAGGTCGTTGACCACCGCGAAACCCGGACCCATCGGCCCATGCGGAAAAGATGGCCCGTCGCCGTGATGCGGCTCGCCATGCGCGGGGCCCGAAGCGGGCGGCGGCGCGGCCGCTTCCTGTGCCAGCGCGCCCGTGGCGGCCACGGTCAAAACGGCGGCCAGTGCCGCGCTCAGCAATCCTTTTTTCATGATGTCGCTCCCAGTGAGACAGCACCGGCGCAACGTGCGCCGGTGCATTGGAAACGATAGTCGACATGCCGTTTTGTCGGGTTACTGAAGCTATCTTGTAACTTACAGCGCCTTGCATGCTTGGTGGCCGAAGGCGTAAAACGTTCCGGCAAAGAGACGCCTGACGCCAGGGTGTGCCCGCTGGCGCAATGTGGCCGGATGGCGCATGATTGACGCAATGTGCCGTCCGACCCCAGAAGCAGCACGCCTCTGCGGAAAGCGCGGCACACGCGACGCCACTGCTGCCTATGCCGGAGAACCCATCGCGGCGATGCACTGCGGGCGAGTATTCAATCGTTAAGGAGGATTTCGCATGAGCCAACCTGACGCCGCCAATCCGTTTGGCGATTTCACCAAAATGCTGGAGCAGTTCAAGCTTCCCGGCTTCGACGTACCCGCCATCATGGACGCGCGACGCAAGGACATGGAAGCACTGGTTCAGGCGAATCAGACGGCATTCCAGGGTATGCAGTCGCTCGCGCAGAAACAGACCGAAATGCTGCGTACCACGTTGGGCGAATTGCAGTCGCTCACCGGGCAATTGTCGGCTGGCGGCGCCGCGCCTCCGGCGAAAGCCGCCGAACTGATCCAGCAAAGCCTGCATAAGTCGCTCGCCGACATGCAGCAGTTGGCGCAAGCCGCGTATCAGACGCAGGCCGAGTCGTATGCGGTGATCGCAAAACGCGTAGAAGAAAATGTGCAGGAGCTTAAATCGCTCTTGCAACAGCAGAAAAAGTAGCGGACGCGGCTTGCGGAAGCCGCAATGAAGCCGCAATGAATTAGCAGTGAAGTACCCGATGCCGCGGATGACCACAGGTTATCCGCGGCATTTTTTTTGCCGCTTCGAACCACACACGCAGGCGATTTTCTCTTCACACAAAAGCAGTCCGCACGCGCCGTAATGATCAGATGAAATAGGCCTGTAGACGTGAATTATTCAGCGGACGCTTACATCGCTCGTGACATGCGACGCGCATTGAAATTTTTCTACTGTGGCCCCGTTATTTAATGCGTGTGTTCGCTTTAAACAGGACGTGTCGGCAAAATCTGCGCTCAAGCGACGCCCCTTGGTGATCCTGTCCTCAAATATCAAACAGGTTCAAACGACGTCAAGTATGCAGAAGGTTTAAATCGTCCCGCAAACGATTGCTATGCCCTCGCGCGATCGCTAAAGTTTCGCGCTGCCACTCCGTAGACGCATTCACGCAACCCAACCGGTGTGAATGCAGAACCGGCACCGCCGGTCAGGAGTGCGCCCCTGGATTCCCGTTCGTGATCGGCTCACCCGCCGGCCACGAGCGTTTCACCTCGAAGGAAATCTCTTGAAACCGATGCTTTCTACAAGCATTGCTCGCGCAATGCTCGGGGCAGGCTGCGCGCTGTCGTTTGCCGCGCACGCCACGCTCGGCCAGAACGTCAGTTCTGTCGACAGCGATCAGACGAGCCTTCACGCAGTGGCTCAGACGGTCACTACGCAAAGCGCGTATTCGGTGCACCTGATGACGATGCCGTCCGGCACGCTGGTGCGCGAGTACGTCGCGCCCAACGGCACCGTCTTCGGTGTCGCGTGGCAGGGCCCGACGCTGCCGGATCTGAAAACCATGCTGGGCGCGTCGTTCGACCAGTACGTCGCCGCCACCGCAACCCGGCGTGGCACGCCGCTCGCGGTGTCCGGCAGCGATCTGGTGGTGTTCTCCGGCGGGCACCTGCGCGCGTTTGCCGGCTACGCCTATCTGCCGCAAGCGGTGCCTGCGGGCGTCGACGTCGGCGTCATTCAATAACGGAGCGAATCATGCGTCATACGTCTTCGTTCGCTACCCTCCTGTGCGCGGCACTGCTCGCGTTGCTCGTCAGTGCCTGCGGCGGTGGAGGCGGCGGCGGTGGCTCGGGCTCTTCATCGAGTTCCGGCACGACGAGCCTTTCGGCCGGTCCCACCGTCACCAATACCTCGCCTTCGCCGCAAGTGGTGGCCGCCAACGCGGTGCGCGTCACGGTCGATGCCGGCGTGAGCAACGTGCCGAACATGCCGTTCGTCAGCATCACGATTTGCGTGCCCGGCACCAGCCAGTGTCAAACCATCGATCACATCCTGGTGGATACCGGTTCGTGGGGCGTGCGCGTGTTCGCGTCGCAACTGCCCGCCTCGATGGCGCTGCCGCAACAGAAGGACGCCTCGGGCCATCTGGTCGCCGAATGCATGCAGTTCTTCGACGGCTACACATGGGGTTCGGTAAAGCTCGCGGACCTGCAGATCGCCGGTGAAAAAGCGGCCTCGCTGCCGATCCAGGTGATCGACCCGAACTACGCTTCGGTGCCGTCGGATTGCGCGAGCGTCGGCGCGTCGCGCAACACGCCGGGTACGTTGCAGGCCAACGGCATTCTGGGTATCGGCGTGTTCAAGCACGACTGCGGCGCGAACTGTGTGCAACAGGCGGTGGCTGGCACGTATTACGGCTGCAGCGGCACGACCTGCACGTCGATTCCGCTTGCCGAAGCGCTGCAGGTCGCCAATCCGATTCCATACTTCGCGACCGACAACAACGGTTCGATGCTGAGCCTGCCGACGGTGTCGGGCGGCGCGCAGTCGGTCAGCGGGCAACTGGTGTTCGGCATCGGCACGCAGACCAACAATACGCTGGGCAGCGCGCAGGTGATCGGCGTGAGCCCGTCGAACGGTACCTTTACGACGGTGCAGAACGGCACGACGTACTCGAGCAGTATTCTGGACAGCGGCTCGACGGGCCTGTTCTTCCAGACGAGTGCATTGCCGACATGCGCGAGCCCCAATAGCGCGTACTACTGCCCGGTGTCGACTCAATCGCTGAGTGCGATGATCCAGGGGGTGAACGGCACGACGAGCGCGGTGAACTTCAGTGTCGGCAATGCTACGACGATCTCGCAGACGTACAGCGGCGATTCAGCGTTGCCGCTGCTGGCGGGACCGGCCTTTGTGACGTCGTCGATTTTCGACTGGGGCCTGCCGTTCTTCTACGGGCGTAACGTGTACGCCGCCGTCGAGCAGCAGACGACGCCTGGCGGTACGGGACCTTATGTCGCGTATTGAGTGATCGCCAGGTTTGGCTCCGATAGGAAAAAACCCGCTGCCGAATCAACCGGCAGCGGGTTTTTTTATGGGTTCCCGAAGCGTTCCGCGTGCAGTATTGCGGCTGGACTAACGCCGGCGTGCGGCCCGCTTGGCGGGTGCTGCTTTGGCGGCGGCGGGTTCGGATTGCAAGGGCGGCGGTGACGGCGCGATTGTCTCCATGACGGGTGTCTGCACGGGTTCTTGTGACATAAGAGGTTGAGCGGCGGGTTGCGGCGCAGACAGTGGCGCCGGTTGCGCGACCGGTTGCGCCGCTTCCGCTTGCAACGCGCCAGCCTGTGCCGTCTTTAAAGGCGCCTGCCCCGTAGCGGCGTTACCCGCCGGCTTCGCCGCTTCACGCGGTTGCGTTTTATCGCCGGCTGCCGCAATCACCCGATGCACGAAGCGCAGCTTATCCACCACCGGCGAGGCCAGCGTGAACGGATACCCGTCGGGCATGCCGAGACTGCGGTTCAGGCTGTTCAACGCATACGTGAGCGGAAACCAGCGTTTCATCAGATTCTCGAAGCTCGCGTCTTCGACGGGCGTGCGGTCGGTCAGCGTCGGCTCGCTCGGGTCGTCGGGCAACAAGGCGAGGCCGTACGAGGTCGACGTATCCAGCACGTCGACGATCAGCAGGTAATGCGCCCACGTCTCGGCCCAATCTTCCCAGGGATGCATCGTCGCATAGGCGCTGATAAACGAGCCCTGCCAGTCTTTCGGCGCGCCGTCGCGGTAGTAGGCCGTCAGCGCTTCGCCGTAATCGGCACGCTCGTCGCCGAACAGCTTGCGGTAGGGCTCGAGCCAGCGCGGGTCGTTCTCGACCAGCTGGCTGAAGTAGTAGTGACCCGTCTCATGGCGGAAATGCCCGAGCAGCGTGCGGTAGGGCTCACCCATCGCGCTGCGCACCTTTTCGCGGTAGGCGTCCTCGGCTTCGGCGATGTTCAGCGTGATCAGGCCGTTGTCGTGGCCGGTCATGACGCGCTCGCCGTCGCCGCCGTCCTCGAGGAATTCGAATGCCAGGCCGGATTCGGGATCGTCCTTGCGCGAAGGCACGTCGAGGCCGAGCGCGGCCAGCGTGTACAGCAGACGCCGCTTCGCCATTTCCAGCCGGTACCAGTAGAGCCGGTTGTCCGGCGCGCTCAGATTCGGAATCGTGCGCGTGAGCTGGCAGGCGCGGCACAGTGTGTCGGGCGAGTCGGCGGGGATCATCCAATTGCAGACATTTTCGACCGCGTAGTTGTGGCATTGCCGGAACAATGCACCCTCGCCACGCGGATGCAGACTGCGCCAGCGGCCTTCACCGGCGTCTTCGAAGGCGCTGATTTCGGCCAGTTCAGGCACATATCCGAGCAATGCCTCGCACCGTTCGCAACGAACGTTTTCATAGAACACAAGGTGCAAGCAGCGATTGCAGTGGAAGGTTTTCATCGATCGGGCCTGGGTGGTAGGGAGCAGTCGTGGAGCGAAGCCAACGCGCAATCTTCATGCCGCATTTGCCAGACGTCACTGGTTTAACGCACATTACGTGCATGATCGTGCATCGGCGCTGCGCCGCTTTGGTGCGCGATCGCCGAAAAGGTAGTGGAAAGGCGCGCTGATCGATCGACCGGACGGTCCACAGATGCGGCAAACTTTGCAGCAGGCGGCAATCCGGGCGGTACAGGCAGTTCACGCGGTTTTTCGCGCTTGTTCTATAAACGGCATGAAGCTTGCTTTTTGGCGGGCTGCCATCCCTTGTCCAGGAGTCCGGTGTGTCCATACGCGTCGCGTTGAATCATGTCACACATTACCGCTACGACAGGCTGGTTGCGCTGTCGCCCCAGGTCGTGCGTCTCAGGCCTGCGCCGCATTGCCGGACCCCCATTCTGTCTTATTCGATGCGGGTCGAACCGGCTGAACACTTCATCAACTGGCAGCAGGACGCGTTTGCCAACTATCAGGCGCGCCTCGTCTTCCCCGAGAAGACCCGCGAATTCAAGGTGACCGTGGATCTGGTCGCCGAGATGGCGGTCTACAACCCGTTCGACTTCTTTCTCGAACCGTCGGCGGAACGGTTTCCGTTCGAGTATGCGCCCGGCCTCGCGCTGGAGCTTGCCCCGTACCTCGTCAAGCGGCCGATGACGCCGCGCTTCGCCGAGTTTGTCGCGAGTATCGACCGCGCGCCGATGGTGACCGCCGACTTCCTCGTCGCACTGAATCAGCGGCTGCAACGCGAGATCCGCTACCTGATCCGCATGGAACCCGGCGTGCAGACGCCCGAGGAAACGCTGGTGAGCGCCGCGGGTTCCTGCCGTGATTCGGGCTGGCTGCTGGTCGAAACGTTGCGGCAACTTGGGCTGGCGGCGCGCTTTGTCTCCGGCTATCTGCTGCAACTCGCGCCCGACGTCAAATCCATCGACGGCCCAAGCGGCACCGAAATCGACTTCACCGATCTGCACGCATGGTGCGAGGTCTACCTGCCGGGCGCGGGTTGGATCGGTCTCGACCCGACCTCCGGCCTGCTCGCTGGCGAGGGCCATATTCCGGTCGCCTGCACGCCCGAACCCGGCAGCGCGGCACCGATCTCCGGCGCGGTCGACGAATCCGAAGTCGAGTTCGAGCACACCATGTCGATCGAACGGGTCCTGGAGACGCCGCGCGTCACCAAGCCCTTCACCGAGGAAGTGTGGAACGACGTCCTTAAAATGGGCGAGCAGGTCGACCAGCGCCTGACCGAAATGGACGTGCGCCTGACGATGGGCGGCGAGCCGACCTTCGTGTCGGTGCGCGATCGCGACGCGGCCGAATGGAACACCGACGCCCTCGGCCCCACCAAACGCGGCTACGCGGTCGCGCTGATGGACAAGCTGCGCTCGCGCTACGGCGCAAACGGCTTCCTGCATATCGGCCAGGGCAAGTGGTATCCGGGCGAGCAGTTGCCGCGCTGGGCCATGTCGCTCTACTGGCGCGCCGACGGCGAGCCGTGCTGGCAAGACCCCACGCTGTTCGCCGACGAACGCGAGCCGGGCACCTACACGGCCGCCGACGCCCAGCGTTTCCTCGCTCATCTGGCGACCAAGCTAGCGCTCGACACGGACTGCATCCAGCCCGGCTTCGAAGACGTCTGGTACTACCTGTGGCGCGAGCGCCGTCTGCCGGTCAACGTCGATCCGCTCGACGCGCGTCTCGACGACGAGCTGGAGCGTGTGCGCCTGCGGCGCGTGTTCGATGCGGGCCTTGGCGGCACGACCGGTTTTGTCCTGCCGCTCGCACGCGAACGCGACGTGCCGAACGAGCCGCCGAAGTGGGTGAGCGGCCGCTGGTTCTTCCGCGACCAACGCATGTTCCTGATCCCCGGCGATTCGCCGATGGGTTATCGCTTGCCGCTCGATTCGCTGCCGTGGGTGTCGAAGACCGACTATCCGTATCAGCACGCGCACGATCCGTTTGCACCGCCGGTGCCGTTGCGCCCGGCCGCGCAATTGCGCATGCAATACGACGGCGAACAGCGCACCTTGAGCGTCGCCGATGCGCGGCGTGCGGCAGCGTTGTCGTCGTCAGCGGCGGATTTGTTGAGCGGCATGGCGGGCAGCGGCGTGCTGGCCTTTGCGCCGCAGTCAGGCGACCAGCGGCCGCCGGAGCGCGGGCAGTCGTCGAAGGAAACGTTGCGTACGGCGATCTGCGTCGAAGCCCGCGATCCGAAACGTGCCGCCGGTCCGAAGGCGGAAACCGAAGCGTTCGGCAGCGGCCGCTCGCTGCTGCATGTGTTCATGCCGCCGCTCACCGAACTCGACGATTATCTCGACCTGCTCGCGGCGATCGAAGCAACGGCCGCCGAATTGCAGATGCAGGTGGTGCTCGAAGGCTATCCGCCGCCGCGCGATGCGCGCCTGAAGGTCCTGCAGGTGACGCCGGACCCGGGTGTGATCGAGGTGAACATTCATCCGGCTTCGAGCTGGGAGCAACTGGTCGACAACACGGAGTACCTGTATCAGTCCGCGGCCGAGAGCTATCTGAGCAGCGAGAAGTTCATGACCGACGGCCGGCACACGGGGACCGGCGGCGGCAATCACTTCGTGCTCGGGGGCGCGACGCCTGCCGATAGTCCGTTCCTGCGCCGTCCTGATCTGCTGGCCAGCCTGATCGCGTATTGGCACAACCATCCGTCGCTGTCGTATCTGTTTTCCGGGCTCTTTATCGGGCCGACGAGCCAGGCGCCGCGTGTCGACGAAGCACGCAACGACCAGGTGTACGAGTTGGAGGTGGCGTTCCGCGAGTTGCAGCGGCAGATCGATCTGCTCGGCGGCCGCGACAGCGCGAACCTGCCGGCGTGGATGATCGACCGCTCGTTGCGTAACATTCTGATCGACGTGACGGGCAACACGCACCGCGCCGAGTTCTGCATCGACAAACTCTATTCGCCCGATGGTCCGACTGGCCGCCTTGGCCTGCTCGAGTTGCGCGGCTTCGAAATGCCGCCGCATGCACGCATGAGTCTCGTCCAGCAGTTGCTGCTGCGCGCGCTGGTGGCGCGCTTCTGGCACACGCCGTACACGCAGCGGCTCACGCGCTGGGGCACGGAACTGCATGACCGCTTCCTGCTCGGCACCTTCGCGAAGATGGACTTCGACGACGTACTCGGCGAACTCAACCAGGCGGGCTTCGCCTTCGAGAGCAGCTGGTTCGCGCCGCACTTCGAATTCCGCTTCCCGCTGGTCGGCGCGACCACGGTGAACGGCGTCTCGCTGACGATCCGCAACGCGCTCGAACCGTGGCACGTGATGGGCGAGGAGGGCTCGCCGGGCGGCACGGTGCGCTATGTGGATTCGTCGGTGGAAAGGCTCGAAGTGCGCGCGCTCGGTTTGAACGACAACCGTCATGTGGTGACGGTCAACGGTGTGCCGGTGCCGCTTCAGCCGACGGGCCGTGTCAGCGAATATGTGGCCGGCGTGCGCTTTCGCGCCTGGGCGCAACCGTCGGCGCTGCATCCGACCATCGGCGTGGATGCGCCGCTCACCTTCGACCTGGTCGACACATGGACTGGCCGCTCGGTCGGCGGATGCCAGTATCATGTCGCACATCCGGGCGGGCGCAACTATCAGACCTTCCCGGTCAACGCCTACGAGGCCGAAAGCCGGCGGCGCGCACGCTTCTTCGCATCCGGTCATACGCCGGGGCCGCTCACGGTCGGTGAACCGCAGCGCAGCCTCGAGTTTCCGTTTACGTTGGACCTGCGCTACTGGTAACCTGGTAGACTGAAAGCGGCAGCATACTTTTAAGAACGACACGACCTTGGCCTTTCAATCGACTTTTCCCTTCGAAGCGTCCGCGGCGCGCGCGGACGCTTCGTCCTTATTGCGGCTGTTGCCGGCCTATGAAGGACATTGGGACGAGTTACGCGATGCCTCGGGCGCATTGCGCGAGCCGTGGCGGCAATTTTTCGAGCGGCTTGGCGAAGACGGCATCGCGCGATTGGAAGATCACCGCGCGTCGATCGCGCAGCAGATCCGCGACAACGACATCAGCTACAACGTCTACGCGGATAACGGCGAGCCGCGGCCGTGGGCGCTCGACCTGCTGCCGTTCCTGATCAGCGAGGCCGAGTGGGCGCATATCGAGCGTGGCGTGACGCAGCGCGCGCATCTGCTCAATGCCATCGTCGCCGATATTTATGGGCCGCAGACCTTGCTCGAGCGCGGGCAGTTGCCGCCTGCGCTGGTGTTTGGGCATCCAGGTTATCTGCGTTCCGTGAAGGGCTTCACACCGCCTGGCGGCCAATATCTGCAGGTGGTCGCCGTCGATCTGGCGCGTACGCCTGCCGGTAACTGGACCGTCATGGCGCATCGCACCGAGGCGCCATCCGGGCTGGGTTATGCGCTGGAAAACCGGCTGATCGTGTCGACGCTGTTCGCCGAACCGTTCCGCGCGATGCGCGTGAGCCGTCTCGCGCCGACCTATTCGCAACTGATCGCGACGCTTGCGCAGGCCGCTCAGGCCACGATGCAGCACGACAGTTCGGGTGCCGATGGTTTACCGCATATCGCGTTGCTCACGCCTGGTCCGTTTAGCGAAACCTACTTCGAGCACGTGTTTCTCGCGCGCTATCTCGGCGTCACGCTGGTTGAAGGCAAAGACCTGACCGTGCGTGACGACATGCTGTATCTGAAGACGCTCGCCGGTCTCGAACGCGTGCACGTCGTGTTGCGCCGTCTGGACGATGCTTTCTGCGATCCGGTCGAACTGCGCGCGGATTCGAGCATCGGCGTGCCCGGCCTGTTGCAGGTGATGCGCGCGGGCAATGTGATCGTGTCGAACGTGCCGGGTTCGGGCTTTGTCGAATCGCCTGCCTTGCACGGATTTTTGCCAGGTATCGCCGAAGTTTTACTCGACGAAGACCTCGTGCTGCCGAGCGTGGCCACCTGGTGGTGCGGCGAAAAGGCGGCGCGCGTCCACGCATTCGGGCGTCTGGACGAAGCGTTCATCGTGCCGACGTGGCCGGTCGCGGCACGCGATGCGCCACCCGGGATCGAACAGGGCAGGCAGCGGCTGTCGACGTGGCGTGAACGCATCGAAGCGATGCCGGACGCCTATACGATCCAGCAGGCGCAGCGCTTTTCCTGCACGCCGCGTTACGAGGACGGCACCATTGGCCGCCGTCCGTCGGTGCTGCGCGTCTATGCGATTGCCGATGTCAACGGTGGTTGGCATGTGATGCCAGGCGGCTTCACGCGGATGGCCGCCGAGCGCCAGGCAACGGTGTCGATGCAGTACGGCGGCAGTAGCGTCGACACGTGGGTGCTGTCGAGCCAGCCGACGTCCACCTTCACGCTGCTGCCTTCGCCGATGCAACCCGCTGACCTCGCGCGCAAGCATCGCACCGTGTCGAGCCGTGCGGCGGAAAACCTGTTCTGGGCCGGACGTTATGGCGAACGCGCGGAAAATAACGTGCGGCTGTTGCGCCTGATTCTCGGCTCGCTGGAAGGCAACGACGCCGACGCAATGTTCCCCACACTGGTCGAGCTCGCCATGCATTGCGGTCTCGTGCAGTCCGGCGACATGTTTGCGCCGAACTCGCCGCAAGTGTTCGAGCGCGCATTGGTCGCGAATCTGAGTGAGAGCACCGGCCCCACGAGCATTGGCCAGAACCTCGCGTGGCAAGCACGTTCGAACGGCGAAGTGCGTGGGCGTTTGTCGAACGACCACTGGCGCACGATTCTCGCGGCGCGCAACGACTTCCGCGATGCATTGCAGACGTTGATGCCGGCTGCGGGGTTGAATGGCAATGGTGGTGGTAACGGTAGTAGCGGCAGTGGTTCATCGCAGGCCGGCGCGAACGGCAACGGTCGCGCTGAGCGCAGCGAACGCTACGATCGTTATGACCGCGTGACGCTGATGAACGCGCTTGAACGTTTGTCGGTGCAGCTATCGGCGATCAGCGGCGCGCAAGGCGACCGCATGACACGCGACGAAGCGTGGCGTCTGCTATTCGTCGGGCGGCACATCGAGCGCGTGTCGGCGATGACGTCGTTTTTGCGGGTGGTCGCCGACAATGGCCAGCTCTCGACACCGGCCGGGTTCGATCTGTTGCTGCAATTGTTCGACAGCACGCTGACCTATCGCTCGCTGTATCCGGGCCGTTTCGAAGTGCCCGCCTTGCTCGATCTGCTGGTGATCGAGCCCACTAATCCGCGCGGCGTCTATGGCGTTTATGAGCGTCTGCGCAAGAAGCTCGACGAGATTGCCGTGGCTGCGGGCAGCATGCGGCATCGTCCGTTTGCGGAATTGATGCCGCCCGCCGCTTCCCTGCCGGCGCTCGAATCGCTGTGCGCCATCGACGAAGACGATTCATACGCCGACCTGATTGCGGTGTGCGATCAGATTGGCGGCTATGTCGGCGCGGCGGCGCATGAGATCAGTGCGCGCTATTTCAGTCATGCCAGTACGGTGGCTTCGCAGGTCTGGTCATGAAGATCGCGCCGACCGTGTTGTCCGTCTCGCATCGCACGACCTACCATTACTCCACGTATGTGGAGACCGCCCAGCATCTCGCGACGATCCGCCCGATCGCCTGCGCGTGGCAGCGCGTGGTCTCGCACAGCGAAAAGATCGAACCGGAGCCGTCGTATCAGACGAGCCGTATCGACGCATTCGGCAACGACGTCCTGTACTTCGCGCTGGATGCGCCGCACGAGCGCCTGCAACTCGTCAGCGAAACCACCGTCGCGCTTATGCCGCGTTGGACCGACCTCGATCCCGAGGAAACGCCCGAATGGGAAGACGTGGCGGATGAGTTGCGTTTCTGGGTCGGCGGCGAGTTCCGGCCTGAGGTGGAGTTCTGCTTTGCATCGCCGAACATCGTGCCGCGGCCGTCGTTGCGCGCTTATGCGCTGCCGAGCTTTCCTCCCGGCATGCCGATCGTGGCGGGTGCGATCGATCTGATGCACCGGATTCACAAAGACTTCGCGTACAAACCTTCGGCGACGATGTTCGACACGCCCGCCGAGCGTGCCTTCGAATTGAAGAGCGGGGTATGCCAGGACTTCGCGCAGGTGATGATCGGCTGTTTGCGCTCGCTAGGTTTGCCGGCGCGCTACGTGAGCGGTTATCTGCGCAACGATCCGCCGCCTGGGCAGCCGCGGTTGATCGGCGCGGATGCCTCGCATGCGTGGGTGTCCGTTTATTGCCCGCAGAGTGGCTGGATCGATCTCGACCCCACCAATGATGTGCTCGCCGACATGGATCACGTGACGCTCGCAATTGGGCGCGATTACAGCGACGTGTCCTTGCTGCGCGGGATGATTCTTGGGGGCGGGGCGCACCGGGTTGAAGTGGGCGTGACGGTGCTCGCGCTCTAAGCTTCTGCTTTTATCGGCCGCTTTTACCTGCTTTACCCCTTCAGCAAACCACATTCTGGTCAGGCGAATCTGTTCGACGCGTGCCGCGCATCCGTTGCGGCACGTTCTTTATCCCGCTTTCGGGGAAAACCCTCTCTCCTCATTCCCATTTGTCGGGAATCCATTTTTTGAAATCCGAGAATGTTCTGGCATTCTGATTCCGTTATTCATTGTGGGTAGTTTTCATCGTGAACGCGGAACAGGGTGTGACAGGGGCTGAACGGGTGCTGCTGGTACTGGCGGCACTCGCCAGTCATGGCAAGGCCATGTCGGTCAAGGATCTGCTCGCCGTCACCGGTCTCGCGCAAAGCACGCTGTACCGGCAAATCGCGCTGCTCAAGCGCTGGGGTTTCGTCGCTGAAAACGCGGGCCATTACGCGCCGGGTCCGATCAGCCTGCAACTCGCGCTCGGCTTCGATGTGAATTCGCTGCTCGTCGAAGCGAGCCGTGCGGAGATGCAGCAACTGGCGCGAGCGTCGCAGGAAAGCATCGGGTTGGTGGTCGCGGTCAAGCATCAGGTGATGTGCCTTGAAATGGTCGACAGCCAGCACTCGTTGCGCTGCTCGTTCGAAAAAGGCCGCGCGGTGCCGCTGAAAGCCGGCGCCTCTGCGAAATCGCTGCTGGCGTTCATGGCCGACAAGGCGCGCACCGAAGTGCTCGACAACCTGTTCGACAACGACCCCGCCGGCCGTGCCGCGATCGAAGCCGAACTCGAACAGATTCGCGCTCAGGGCTACGCTGTCAGCGAAAGCGAAGTCGATCCGGGCGTGTGGGGCGTGAGCGCCCCGATATTTCATCGCAGCGGACGCGGCGCCGGAAGCAGCGCGTCGATCACGCTGATGGCGCCGTCCACGCGCGCCATCGGCCGCGAAAGCCAATTCATCGACGGGACGCTACGTACGGCCCGCGCTATTTCCGAGCATATGCAAACCGATTGATCGGGCAGGGCCGCTCGCGGCCGTATTCGATCTGGATACCGAACGAACTGAACGAACCGAACGAACCACAAGGAGCCCTCCCATGAAACTGAATCGACTGTTGTCCCTCGCATGCGTCACGTTTGCGGTGACGTTCGCCGGCTTTTCCGGCGCGGCATCCGCACAGACGCCGGACGTGCTGAACGTCGCCACGGACGCGACCTTCCCGCCGATGGAATATACCGAAAACGGCGCGCGCGTCGGCTTCGACGTCGACATGATGAATGCGCTCGCGAAAGCCATGGGCAAGCGCGTGCAATGGACGGATATCGACTTTAAAGGCCTGATTCCGGGCTTGATCGCGCATCGTTTCGACGCGGCGATCTCCGGCATCTACATCACCGACGAGCGTGCGAAAGTGGTCGACTTCACCGATTCGTACTACGCGGGCGGCCTTGTCGCGTTGGTGAAAAGCGATTCGCCGATCAAGTCAGTGGCTGACCTGAACGGCAAGAAAGTCTCGGTCCAGGTGGGCACGAAGTCAGTCAACTTCCTGCGCGACAACTTCCCGCAGATCAACCGCGTCGAAGTCGAAAAGAATCAGGAAATGTTCGACCTGGTGGGTATTGGCCGTGCTGACGCGGCCGTGACCGGCAAGCCGGCCGCCTATCAGCTGGTGAAGACGCGCGGCGGTTTCCGCGTGCTCGAGAAGCCGCTGACGACCGAAGCCTACGGTATCGCCGTGCGCAAAGACGAACCGCAACTGAAGGCCGCATTCAACACAGCGCTGGCGAAGATCAAGGCCGACGGCACGTATGCGGCGATCGTCAAGAAGTGGTTCGGCGCCACCGCGCAATAACCGGCTGAGCAGACACAATGGAACTCGATTTTTCGCCGGTGATTGCCGGCTGGCCGGACATCATGCATGGCGCGCTGGTGACGGTCGAAGTGACCGCCGCCGCGCTCGCGCTGAGCTGTGTGCTGGGCCTGCTGATCGGTATCGGCCGGCTCACGCCGAAGCGGCGCATCGTGTACGCCTTCTGTACGGCGTACCTCACGTTTTTCCGCGGCACGCCGTTGCTCGTGCAACTTTTCCTGCTGTTCTTCGGCTTGCCGCAATTCGGCATTCTGTTGCCGGCTTTCGTGTGCGGGATGCTGGGGCTTGGCCTGTATTCGGCGGCCTATGTGTCGGAGATCGTGCGCGGTGCGATTCAGTCGGTGGATCGCGGGCAAATGGAAGCGGCACGTTCGATCGGCATGTCGTCCGGTCAGGCCATGCGCGCAATCATTCTGCCGCAGGCGATCGTGCGGATGATCCCGCCGCTCGGCAACGAGTTCATCGCGTTGATCAAGAATTCGGCGCTGGTGTCGCTGCTGACGATCGACGATCTGATGCATGAAGGCCAGAAGATCATCAGCGTGTCGTACCGTTCGCTCGAAGTGTATCTGGCCATCGCGCTGGTGTATCTGGTGTTGACGCAGGTGACGAATTACGCGCTGCATCGTGTGGAGCGCCGCTTGCGTGCAGGAGGGATGGTGCAATGAATACCGTGGCCAAAGTAGATGAACCTATCGTCAGCATTCGTGGGCTGACCAAATCGTTCGGTTCGCATACCGTGCTCAACGGCATCGACTTCGACATTCAGCCGCAGCAGGTGGTGGTCGTGATCGGGCCGAGCGGCTCGGGCAAGAGTACGTTCCTGCGGTGCTGCAACGGGCTTGAACAGGCCGAAGGCGGCACGATCGATATCTGCGGGCATCGGCTGGTGGATCATGGGGCGATGCTCAAGGAGCGCTCGCTGAATGCGCTGCGCACCGAAGTGGGCATGGTGTTTCAGTCGTTCAATCTGTTTCCGCATCTGTCGGTGCTGCATAACATCACGGTCGGTCCGCGGATGTTGCGTGGCGCCAGCAAGGCCGAAGCCGAAGCGGCTGCAACCGCGTTGCTGGAGAAAGTCGGTCTGGCTCACAAGGCGCATGTGATGCCGGCGAGCCTGTCGGGTGGTCAGAAGCAGCGCGTTGCCATTGCTCGCGCGTTGGCGATGCAACCACGCGTGATGTTGTTCGACGAGCCGACCTCCGCGCTCGATCCCGAACTGGTCGGTGAAGTGCTGCAAGTGATGAAGCTGCTCGCGAGCGAAGGCATGACGATGGTGGTCGTCACGCACGAAATGGGTTTCGCGAAGGAAGTCGCCGACGTGGTGGTGGTGATGGACGGCGGCGTGATCGTCGAGGCGGGACCCCCTGCTGAAATTTTCTCGGCGCCGTCGCAGCCGCGCACGCGGGCCTTCCTGCAGGCGGTGTTGTCGCGCGCATGAGAGTTCCATTCGACGACAAGGTGTGGAGCGGCCGTTCCGATGAGGGTGAGCCGGGCGACACCCGGCGCATTTTCAATCAGGTGGTGCCGTTCGGCGGCGCGCGGCAGCGTGAGGATGTTTTACGCGCCGCGCCGTTCGCTGAAAGCGATGCGACGGTGATCGTCGGCTTTGGTTCTGACGAAGGTGTGCGGCGCAATCAGGGACGTGTTGGCGCGGCGCATGCGCCTAAGGAATTGCGCCGTGTGCTGGCCGGTCTGCCGGCGAAAACGTCGATGGCGACGCTCGCCGACGCGGGAGATGTGGTGTGCGACGACGGCGACCTCGAAGGCGCGCAGGCGGAACTCGCGAATGTGGTGAGCGACGTGCTCGCGAGCGGCGGGCGGCCGTTGGTGTTCGGCGGCGGTCACGAGGTTGCGTGGGGGACGTATGGCGGTTTGCGCTTGCATCAGGATTGCGTAGTTGAGGCTCGAGCTGAGATCGCGGCAGCCGCAACCCGCAAGCTACTCATCATCAACTTCGACGCCCACTTCGATCTGCGTCAGAAGCGGCCAGCCAATTCAGGCACGCCGTTCGATCAGATCGCGAACGACTGCGCCGAGCGGGGCGTGCCGTTCAACTACGCCTGCTTCGGCATTAGCGATCTGGGCAACACCGCTGCGCTGTTTGCGCACGCCGAGGAACTCGGCGTGCGCTACGTGCTCGACGTCGACATGCAGGAACCGCAATTGCCGCAACGTCTGGACGACCTCCGGCAATTGCTGGATTCAGCGGACGACGTCTATCTGACCATCGATCTCGACGTGCTCCCGGCCGCCACCGCGCCGGGTGTATCGGCGCCTGCCGCATTGGGTGTGCCCTTGTCGGTAGTCGAAGCGATGGTGCAGAGCGTGCGTGCGTCCGGCAAGCTGCGCGCGGCGGATATCGCGGAGTACAACCCGTCGCTCGATCAGGACAAGCGCACGGCGAGGGCAGCGGCTAGGTTGGCGTATCGGTTGCTTTAGCGCTCCCTCGCTCCACCAACGCCCCAATCGACAGGAACGGATGCACTTTGCCGCCATGGTTCGCCGGATCGTAGGTCATGCCTGGCTGATTCGTCCCTTTCAGCAGCAGACCGCAAACCGGCCTGTCGAGCCCTCCGAGGTACGTTCTGAGCGAATGTGATCTTGACATAGTGCGTATGCACATATACACTCCGCAACATGACCCGTCCTCTCTCTTACGACGAATGCAACTGTTTCGCGCTGCGCCAGGCGGCCCGGCACGTCACGCAAATCTACGAACGCCATCTCGGCGAAGTAGGGTTGACGGCTGCGCAGTTCACGATTCTCGCCAAGCTCGCGCGCACGCCGAACCTGCCGATGGTGGACCTCGCAGACGCCATGGTCATGGAGCGCACCACGCTGGTCCGCGCCATGAAACCGTTGCAGCGTGACGGGCTGGTGGTCGCCGAATCGGCGGAGCATGACGGCCGCACGTTTCTGTTCAGTCTCACGGAGAAGGGCGAAACAACCTTCGATCAGGCGGCAATCGCATGGCGTGCCGCGCAGGACGAATTCGAGGAAAAATTCGGCCACGCACGTGCCAAGGCGCTGCGCTCCGAGCTCTTCGGCATCACCGGATAAACAAAGCGTATGAGCTCGTTTCGACGAGCTTTTTTACGCCTGATTATGTGCATACGCACTCACGAAAAGGAAGCGTAGCGATGGACGGGCTTTTCGACGACGACTGCTTTGCGATCCGCCAGGCCGCACGCTATGTGTCGCAGATCTACGATCGTCACCTGGAGAATGTCGGCTTGACCATCACGCAGTTTTCGCTGATGGGGCGCTTGAAGCGCGTGGGTCCGATGACCATGAAACAACTGGCCGAAGCCATGCGCATGCAGCGCACCACGCTGGTCCGCACGATCCAGCCGCTGCGGCGTAACGGGCTGGTCTCGAGCGAGACGCTTGGGGTGGACGTACGAGCGTTGTCGATTGCACTGACGGCCGCCGGCGAGGAACGTTTGCAAGCCGGGCGCAAGCATTGGTATGCGGCACAAGCCGAATTCGAAGATCGCTTCGGCGAGCAGCGCGCGGCGGCATTGCGTACGGAGTTGTTCGCCATTACAAAAGACCCCGTTTGAATCTGCCCCGCGTGAAGCGGGTCAAGCCGGCGCAGCGTAACGCGCTTTTTTTTAAGCTTAACGAGTGCATACACACATACAGCCATCATGTCCACTACACCCTCGACTATTGCTCCGCCCAGCGCGGCGAACGCCGCCAAACCGGCACGGCGCATTCCGTGGATGCTGCTTGCGGTCATCACCGTGCTCGCGGTGTTGGCGCTGGCGGCGTCGTACTGGTTCTTCGTCGGCCGTTTTGTCGAAACGACGGACGATGCCTACGTCGGTGGTGATGTGACCGTGATGTCGCCGAAAGTGAACGGCTTCGTCACGGACGTGCTGGTGCGCGACAACCAGTTCGTCCATGCGAATCAGGTGCTGATCCGGCTCGATGCACGCGATTACGACGCCCGTCTCGCGCAGGCCAGTGCCGAGGTGGAGAGTGCGCAGGCGGCGGTCACCGAGTTGCAGGCGAAGAAGTCCCTGCAGCTTGCCACCATCAACGAGCAGGCCGCCGAAGTTCGCGCGTCCGGCGCCGAGTTGACGCGCAGCACTGCCGATCAGACGCGCTATCGCGAACTGGTGAAGGACGATGCGGTATCGAACCAGGTCGTGGAACGCGCGGACGCCGATCTGACCAAGGCGCATGCCGCGGTCGACCGCAGCAGCGCGGCCTTGATCGCGGCGCAACGGCAGATCGCTGTGCTCGACGCGCAGATCGGTGACGCCGAGGCGCGCATCGCCACCGCGCAGGCGGCGCAACGGGTCGCGGCATTGAATGTGGAGTACACCACGATCCGCTCGCCGATCGACGGTTACGTCGGCAATCGCACCGCGCGTGTCGGCTTGCTGGCGAACGTCGGCGTGTCGCTGCTGACCGTAGTGCCGTCGAGCGGACTGTGGATCGACGCCAACTTCAAGGAAGACCAGTTGAAGAAGATGCACGTTGGCGATGGTGTCGACGTCGATCTGGATGCGTCGAGCAAACGGATTCACGGTGTGGTTGAGAGTCTAGCTCCTGCGACCGGCGCGACCTTCAGCGTGCTGCCGGCGGAAAACGCGACCGGCAACTTTACGAAGATCGTGCAGCGCGTGCCGGTTCGCGTGCGTCTCGAGGTGCCGAAGGACATGGAGGGCGTGCTGCGCCCGGGCCTGTCGGCGACGGTGAAAGTGCACCTCGACGCAGCTCACGGTTAAACGATCATGACTCAGGTTCTTGCCAATCCCGCCGACCTGCCGACGCGCACCAAGGTGTTCGCGTTCGTGCTGATGTGCCTCGGTTTTTTCATGGCGACGCTCGATATCCAGATCGTGGCGTCTTCGCTCAAGGATATCGGCGGCGGCTTGTCCGCGAGTCAGGATGAGCTCTCGTGGGTGCAGACCGCGTATCTGATCGCGGAGATTCTCGTGATCCCGATGTCCGGTTGGCTCACGCGTGTGTTCTCGACGCGCTGGGTGTTCGCGTTTTCCGCGCTGGGCTTTACGGTCACCAGTATGTTGTGCGGCCTTGCATGGGACATCAACTCGATGATCCTGTTTCGCGGTTTGCAGGGCGCGCTCGGCGCCGCGATGATTCCGACGGTGTTCACGACGGCATTCGTGCTTTTCCCAGGCAAGCAGCGCCTGATTGCGTCTACCACCATCAGCGCGCTCGCCACGCTCGCACCGACGATCGGCCCGGTGATCGGCGGCTGGATCACATCGCAATGGTCGTGGCACTGGCTGTTCTATCTGAACCTCGTGCCGGGTCTCGCCGTCACGCTGTTGGTGCCGAAGTACGTGCACTTCGACAACGTCGATCTCTCACTGCTGAAAAAGGGCGACTATCTCGGCATCCTGTTGATGTCCGGATTTCTCGGTTGCCTTGAATACGTCCTGGAGGAAGGGCCACGCAAGAACTGGTTCGGCGACGACGTGATCGTGACGTGTGCCTGGATCGCGGCGATCTGCGGATTCCTGTTCATCGTGCATGCGTTCACCGCAAAAGAGCCGATCGTCGATTTGCGCGCGCTGGCGATCCGCAACTTCGGCATTGGCAGTCTGCTGTCCTTCATCACGGGGATCGGGATTTTCTGCGCGGTGTTCCTCACACCGGTGTTCCTGTCGCGCGTGCGCGGCTTCGATTCGTTGCAGATCGGCGTGGCGTTGCTGTCCGTGGGATGTTTTCAACTGGTCGCGATGGTCGCGTATTCGATAGTCGCGCGTTTCATCGATATGCGCGTGTTGCTGGTGTTCGGGCTGGTGCTGTTCGGCGTCGGCTGTTATCTGTATGTGCCGCTGACCAATCAGTGGGGTTGGCAGGAATTGCTGATCCCGCAGGCGTTGCGCGGCATTGGCCAGCAATTCTGCATTCCGCCCATCGTCACGATGGCGCTTGGTTCATTGCCGATGTCGAGGCTTCGATCCGCCAGCGGGCTCTTCAACCTGATGCGCAATCTCGGCGGCGCGATTGGCATTGCCGTGAGCAGCACCATGCTCAACGATCGTTTGAATCTCCACTACGAGCGGCTTGACGAACATTTGAGCGCGGGCCGTCCGGTGATCGAGTCGGTCTTGCAGCAGCAAAGCGCGCACTTCGCCGCAGTCGGCGGCGATGCGCTGAACGCGGCCAATGCGGGCCTCGGGGCGTTGCATTCGCTGCTGATGCGCGAAGCGCTCGTGCTCACGTTCTCCGACACGTTCTTTGCGCTGTCGCTCTGTTTCGTCGTGGGCTTGCTGAGCGTGCTGTTCTCGCGCCCATTTGGCAATTCCGCGCCACCGCCCGATGCTCATTGAGGAACTCAGCATGAAACCAATCGTTATGAAAGTACTCGCGAGCGCGGCGCTGCTGACACTAGCGGCTTGCGTGGTGCAGCCTGAAACGCATGCGGACCTGCAGCATACGGTTCAGACCGTTGCCCCGACCGCGTGGAATGTCGATGCGCCTCAAGACAGCATCAGCGCCAACACGTGGTGGGCGCAATTCGGTGATCCGGTCATGCATCAGCTGGTGGAATCGGTGCTGACGGGCAATCTCGACGTGCAGGCTGCGGTGGAACGCGTCAAGCAGGCGCAGGATCTAGCGAAGCAAAATCGCGCGGCCTTGCTGCCGGAGTTGAACGCTAGCGCGACTGCATCCGACTCCCGCCAGAACACGCCGCCACCGCTCGGCTATGTGCGTCAGGCCGGCGTCGGCGTGACGGCGAGCTGGACGCCGGACGTTTTCGGCGGCGAACGTCTCGCCGTTCTCGCAGCCGAGGCGCAAGTGTCGGGTCGGCAGGCGGCCTTGAATCAACTGCGCCTGGCACTCGCAGCGAACACAGCCGCGGCGTATATCGATCTGCGCTGGGCGCAATCGCAATTGCAGATTCTCAGCGACAACGAACAGATCCGCGCCCGCGCCCTGAAACTCACGCAGGAACGTTTGCATTTCGGACTGTCGACGCAACTCGACGTCGCGCGTGCGCAGAATCAGTTGGAAGATTTGCAGGCACAGATCCCGCGCATCCAGTCGGCCGTGCAGCATCAACTGAGCCTGATCGCGGTGTATTCGGGGCGCACGCCGGAGAGCGTCGACGGCTTGCTGCTTGCCAATGCACGCGATATTCCAGTGCCCGCGCAAAGCGTGCCGCAGATGCTGCCGTCGGAAGCGCTGTTGCAGCGCCCGGACGTGCGCAATGCCTACGCCACGGTCGAACAGCGCGCGGCGGAAGTGGGCGTGTCAAAAGCGCAGCGCTATCCGCAGTTCAGGCTCAATCTCGCCGACGGTCTGCTGGCCTCGTCGTATCTCGGCTTGCCGACGCTGACCGATAACCTCTTCAGCGCCGCTCTGAACGCAACGAGTCCGATCTTCAACGCCGGCCGCATCACCGCAAATATCGATGCGAGCGAAAGCCGGATGCGTGAGTCGCAACTCGGCTTGCAGCAAACCATGCTGCAAGCGCTCAAGGAAATCGAGGACAACCGCAGCGACCTGGTGAGCGGCGCGGTGCAGGTGCAACGCCTGGGCGGCGCGCTCGATGCGTCGAACCACGCGCTGCGTCTGTCGAGTGAGCTTTACAAGGGCGGCGCGACGGACTTCCTCGATGTGCTCACCGCGCAAGAGGCATATCTGCGCGATGCGGAATCGTTGAATCAGGCCAAACGCGAGCACGCGCTCGCAGCCGTCGCACTGTACCGCTCGCTCGGCGGTGGCTGGGATGTCCCCGAAACGGTCACGGCCGCATCGGCGAATTGATGTGCGTGGATGGGGCGGTGAAAGTTGTAGTCCAACTGGAGATGAAGGATGAGTACGCGAGAAGTAGTGATCTGCAATCCGGTGAGAACGCCGATCGGCGCATTCGGCGGATCGTTGAAAGAAGTACCCGCAACCGAACTCGGCGCGGTCGCCGTGCGTGAAACGCTGCGGCGCAGCGGCCTCGATCCGGCCGCGTTGGCCTCGGTGGTGCTGGGCAACGTGATTCAGGCCGGCAACCGGATGAATCCGGCGCGTCAGGCGTCGATTGGCGGCGGCGTGCCGGTTGCAGTGCCTGCGTTGACGGTCAATCGTGTATGTGGCTCGGGCGCGCAGGCGATCGCATCCGCGGCCCAGGAAATCTGGCTTGGTCTCGGCGATGCCGCCGTGGCCGGTGGTATGGAAAACATGGACCGCGCACCGTATCTGCTCGACGGCGGCCGCTGGGGCTACCGGATGGGCAACGCGCAAATCCACGACAGCCTGCTGCGCGACGGCCTGAACGACGCGTTTTCCGGCGAGCATTCCGGTTGGCATACCGAAGACCTCGTCACGCAGTTCGACCTCACGCGCGAAACGCAGGACCGTTGGGCCGCGCGTTCGCAACAGCGTTTCGCCGCAGCGCAGGCGCGCGGCGATTTCGACGCTGAACTGGTCGCCGTGGAAATTCCGGGGCGCAAAGGCCCGCAGCATTTTGCGAGCGATGAACAGCCGCGCCCGGATACCACCGTCGAAACGCTCGCCAAACTGCGTCCGGCATTCCGGCCGGACGGCACGATTACCGCGGGCAACGCGCCGGGCCTGAACAGCGGCGCGGCAGCTATGCTGGTCGCTGATCGCGGGTTCGCTGAGGCGCGCGGCATCGAACCGTTTGCGCGGCTGGTTGCGTTTGGCGTCGCGGCCGTCGAGCCGGGCATGTTCGGTCTCGGTCCGGTGCCGGCTGTGCAAATGGCCCTGGCTCGCGCGGGTTGGCAACTCAATGATGTTGAACGCTTCGAGATCAATGAAGCCTTCGCAGCCGTGCCGATCGCCGTAGCACGCAGACTTGGTATCGCGGATGAACTGATCAATGTGCAGGGCGGCGCGATCGCGCATGGTCACCCGATCGGAGCGACTGGTGCGGTATTGACGACGCGCCTGCTGCATTCGATGCGCCGCGACGGCCTGAAACGCGGCATCGTCACGTTGTGCATCGGTGGCGGGCAGGGGATTGCGCTGGCGTTGGAAGTGATCTGAGGTCAGCGGCTGCGGAGGCGGTGACGCGATGGCGGTGTCATGAACTGCGATCGCGTCGCAGTCATTTTGATGCCGTTTAGATGCAACGTGCATCAATCGCGCAGCGCCGCGCAGCAAACAGTCGTCGCGCGATGCTGAAAGTTTTTTCTCCAGCATCAGTTTCGTTTAGCATCATTGCCACTTTCACAAGAACACCAAGAGACATGGCTCTGATCGCTCGAAACATCCTCGGTATTGCCGTACTGCTACTCATCGCTTTCGTCTTTTCAACCAACCGGCGCGCCATCCGCTTACGGACTGTAATTGCGGCGCTGCTTGCGCAGGTCGGGATTGGCGCTTTCATTCTCTTCGTGCCGGTCGGCAAGACGGTGCTCGCCGCCGCCGCGTCCGGCGTCAATCACGTACTCGGCTATGGCAACGCGGGCATCGAGTTCCTGTTCGGCGGCCTCGTGCAAGCGAAGATGTTCCAGGTCTTCGGCGATGGCGGTTTTGTTTTCGCCGTGCGGGTGCTGCCGGCCATCATCTTCGTGACTGCACTCATTTCCGTGCTGTACTACCTCGGCGTGATGCGCTGGATCGTGATTGTGCTCGGCACGATATTCCAGAAGCTGCTCGGCGTATCGAAGCTCGAATCGTTCTCGGCCGTTACCACAATCTTCCTCGGGCAAAGCGAAATGCCTGCGGTGGTCAAACCGTTCACGCGCGATATGACCGGCGCCGAACTGTTCGCGGTGATGTCGAGCGGCATGGCGGCGGTTGCCGGTTCGGTGCTGGCGGGTTATGCGGGCCTTGGCGTGCGGGTTGAATATCTGCTGGCCGCGTCGTTCATGGCGGTGCCCGGCGGCTTGCTGTTTGCCAAGATCATTCACCCGACTACCGAGCCGAGCCGCGTGCATCTCGAGGACCTCAGCTTCGACGAAAAGCGTCCCGCGAATGTGATCGAAGCCGCGAGTTCCGGTGCGACTGTAGGTCTGAAAATCGCCGTAATGGTCGGCGCGATGCTGATCGCGTTCGTCAGCCTGATCGCGTTGCTCAACGGCATTGTGGGTGGCATAGGCGGCTGGTTCGGCCATCCGCAACTGTCGATGCAATCGGTGCTCGGCACGGTGTTCGCACCGCTCGCGTATCTGATCGGTGTGCCGTGGAGCGAAGCCGCAATCGCCGGCAATTTCCTCGGCCAGAAGATCATTCTCAATGAATTCGTCGCGTATGCGTCGCTGTCGCCGTACCTGAAAGACGCCGCCAGCGTGAGCGCGGCCGGCCTGCAGGCGCTCGATCCGCGAACCCTTGCTATTCTGTCGTTTGCGTTGTGCGGCTTCGCCAACTTTGCGTCGATCGCGGTGCTGACGGGCGGCTTTAGCGCCGTCGCGCCGGAACGCCGCGCCGAAGTCGCGCGCTACGGCCTGCGTGTCGTGCTCGCCGCGACGCTCTCGAACCTGATGAGCGCCACGATTGCGGGCATGTTCCTGACGCTGAATTGAATCGAATTGAGGATCGTTGAATGAACATGGAACAACTGCTGGAGCGCGCGGGCGTCGCGCGAGAAAAAGCCTATGCGCCTTATTCGAAGTTCAAGGTCGGCGCTGCGCTCCTGACCAAGGACGGCACCGTATTCGACGGCTGCAATGTCGAGAATGCCTCGTACGGATTGTGCAATTGTGCTGAACGTACGGCGTTTTTCAGCGCGATTGCCGCGGGCTATCAGCGCGACCAGTTCGCCGCGCTTGCGGTGATTGGCGATACGGATGGACCGATCGCACCGTGCGGCGCGTGCCGCCAGGTGATCATCGAACTGGGCGGCCCCGAATTGCCGATCAGGCTCGGCAATCTGCATGGCGCCACTCGCGACACCACCGCGCGTGAACAATTGCCGGACGCGTTTTATCTATGAGCAAGCACAAGGTTATCTACGACACCGATCCTGGTGTGGACGATGCGATGGCGCTCGTTTTTCAGGCGCTGCATCCGGACATCGAATTGCTGGGTCTGACGAGTGTATTCGGCAACGCCACGATTGAAACCACTACGCGCAATGCGCGGTTCCTGGCTGGACGGTTCGCGCCGGGCGTGCCGGTTGCGCAGGGCGCCGCTGCACCGCTCAAGCGTGCGGCACCCGAACCGCTCGCATGGATTCACGGCGACAACGGGCTTGGCAACATCGCGATCGAAGCCGGTGTTGAAGCAGCGCTCGATGTACGTCCCGCGCACCGTTTCATCATCGACACGGTGCGTGCCCATCCCGGCGAAGTCACGTTGATCGCGGTGGGCCCGCTCACGAACCTGGCATTGGCGCTGGCCGACGATCCGCAGATCGCGCCGCTCGTCAAACAGGTGGTCATCATGGGCGGTGCGTTCGGCACGGACGGCGTGCTCGGCAACGTGACGCCGGCCGCCGAAGCGAACATCCTCGGCGACCCCGATGCCGCCGATATCGTGTTCGGCGCATCGTGGCCAGTTGCGATCGTCGGACTCGACGTCACGCAGCGCACCATCATGAGCCAGGATTATCTGGCGTCGCTGCGTGAGCGCGGCGGCGCGGCAGGACAGTTCGTATGGGACGTGTCGCGGCACTACGAAGCCTTTCATGAGCAGAGCGCGCAACTTGAAGGCATTTACGTTCACGACTCGTCGGCGGTCACTTATGTGCTGGCGCCGCATCTTTATACGACTCGCAGTGGTCCCGTACGGGTGCTGACGGAGGGTATTGCTGTGGGCCAAACCATCCAGAAGCCTTCTACGATGCCGGTGCCCGCGCCGGACTGGGACAGCCGGCCGGACAGTACAGTCTGCCTGAACGTGGATGTGCCCGGGATGCTCGCGCTTTACGAGCGCACCATTTGCGGCACGCTGTAGGGGGATCGTGTGACGCCGCCGCCGTTTGCTAAGCGAGTCGCCTTTTTCAGTGCCGCTCTTTGCGCAAGCCGGCGCGTAGCGGGCGGCCGGCGGCGCGGCGATTGATCTGACGTAAGGAATAAAGCGGAAACGGCGAGGCCGCTGTGCAATGCAGCAAACCGGCCCGTCATTGTGGCCGATGCATATCGTCAATCTTTGCTACATTTCTGCAGACGTGCTGCGCAGGCGGTCTTCGAGGCCTTGGCATACCGACCCGGCGCGCGTGACCCAAATCTATCAAGAGGCAAAAGATGCGAATTCTAGTAGTAGGGGCGGGCGCCGTGGGCGGCTACTTCGGCGGACGTCTCGCAGCGGCGGGACAGGACGTGACCTTCCTCGTGCGTCCTGGCCGCGCGGAAAAGCTTGCACGTGACGGTCTGGTCATCAACAGCGCGCGCGGCAATCTCGCCTTGCGCGACGTCAAGACGATACTCGCCGGTGTCGCCGCGGAGCCGTTCGATCTGGTGCTCCTCAGTTGCAAAGCCTACAGCCTCGACGACGCGATCGATTCGTTTGCACCGCTGGTCGGCGAATCCACGCTGATTCTGCCGATGCTCAACGGCATGCGCCATATCGATGTGCTCAAGGAAAAGTTCGGTGCGTCACGCGTACTGGGCGGTCAATGCGTGATTGCGGCGACGCTCAGCCCCGAGCAGCACATCATGCATCTGAACGAAACGCACGCGATCACATTCGGTGAACTGGACGGCGGCACGTCCGAGCGCGTGGAGGCGATTGCGGATGCGATGGCCGACGCGAATTTCGATGCGGTGGTCAGCGACAACATCCTGCTGCGCATGTGGGAAAAGTGGGTGTTCCTGGCCACACTCGCGGCCAGTACGTGCTTGATGCGCGGTTCGGTCGGCGATATTCTGGCTGCGCCGGACGGCAAGCGCATCATCGAAAACCTGCTCGGCGAGTGCCGTGGCGTCGCGGAGCACAACAGCTTTACGATGGGCGCGGACTTCGATGCCCGGGCTACCCAAACGCTCTTCACGCCTTCGCCGCTAACAGCTTCGATGTTGCGCGACGTCGAAAATCACTCGCATACCGAGGCGGATCACATTCTTGGCGATCTGATCTCGCGCGGCGGCGATGCGCAGAAGGGCGAGCACGGCCTATCGTTGCTGCGTATCGCCTATAGTCATCTGAAGACGTATGAAGCAAGGCAGGCCCGTACATCCTGAATGACGGGAACGCGGGCGACGGAGACGGCAACAGCAGCCTAACGTTTCGGAGGTGAAGCATGCCGAGTCCAACCGGATCCGTACCCGCGCTCAGTGCCGCTTCGGCGACGATCTTCTCGATCGGCATCGTCTTTCTCGGCTACTGGGGCTTGTACGATCAAACGAAATGGCACGTGTCCGACGTTTTCGTCTTCGTGTTTGCGATGATCGGCTTCGGCTGCCTCGGGCTCGTGCCTTGGATGGCGACGAGCCCCGTTGAACCGGAAAACAGCGACGTCCGCATCCGGGTTGCGCGGCACATGTTCCTTGTCGGCGTGCTGTCAATCTGGCTGGGCGTGGCGATTTCGGTGATCTTTTGATTAACGCTCGATCTGCCTGTTCCAGCGCGTATCCCACTGCGCGCGGTGCGCATTGATCGTGTCCCAATCCACCACGGTCACCTTCTTCACCAGATCGTCGACGTTACCCAGGCTTTGCTGCATCGGCGGTGTCATCTTCGCGAGACGATTGGTCGGAATCTGTTTGCCCGCCTCGGCGGCTTTGGTCTGAGCCGGCGCGGACAGCAGGAACTGCGCGAGTTTCTGCGCCAATTGCGGATCCGGGTTGTTGTTGACCACGCACAGATCGACCAGCAGCAACACCGGACCTTCCTTCGGACTCACATAGCCGACCGGAATGCCCTTGTCCTGCAGATCGCTGACGGCAGTCGGCGTCAACGGGAACAGGCCCGCTTCGCCGGTCTGGACCATTTCGGAAATCTTCGCTGAGTTCGGCACGTACTCCACCACGTTCGGGCCAACTGTCGTGGCCCATTTCGTGAAGCCCGGCTCGACGTTCTGCTCGCTGCCGCCCATCAGACGGTTGATCGCCAGAAAGCCGTGCAGGCCGAAGGTGCTGCTCGAAGCGGACTGGAACACCACCTTGCCCTTGTACTTCGGATCGGCAAAGTCCATCCATGAAGTCGGCGGCGCCCAGCCTTTTTCAGCAAACAGCTTCTTGTTGTACGCGATACCGGTCATGCCGAGCTGCACGCCCGCGCCCATGTCGTCCTTCATGCGCGCGAACGGATAGAGCTCTTTGAGTACCGGCGCGTCGTCGAGCTTCTTGCACACGCCCATGCTGACCGCGCGCGCCATCACGCCGTCGTCGAGAAACACCACGTGGATCTGCGGATTGGCCTTGTTGGCGAGCAGCTTGGCGAGAATGTCCGACGAGGTGCCGGGCACCACGACGACTTTGACGTTGTTGGCTTTCTCGAAGTCGGGCAGGACCTGGCTCGTATAGGCCTTTTCCATCGGACCGCCGTTCATGCCGATGTAAATGGTCTTGGTCTCCGACCATGCCGGCGCGGCCGCACCGAATGCGCACAATGCGGCCAGCGCCGCGATCGTCTTGAACAGTTTCATTGTGGGGCTCCTGAGTTTCATTAAACGATAACGAGGCGATGACTGGGCGATAGCAAAGCGATAAGCAATAAGCGATAGCTAGGCGACAGATGGCGCAGCAACAGCAGCGAAGCGATTGATCGAAAACGCGTCGAGCGGTGTGACCGTGGCGCCGTCGATCACAAGATCCGCAAGTATTTCGCCGACGCCCGGCGCCAGCAAAAACCCGCCGCCCGAAAAGCCGAACGCATGCAGCAAACGCGGCACCGTGCGGCTCGCTCCGATGATCGGATTGCTGTCGGGCGTCTCGCCTTCCACGCCGCTCCATGTGCGGATCAGCAGCGCCTCGCGCAGCGGGGGCAGCAGGGCGCACGCATCGCGCATCACGGCGCGGGTGGTTTCCGTCGACGGTTGACCGTATTCGCCGTCGCCATGTCCGCGCCCGCCGCCGATCACGCAATTGCCGCGCGCCACTTGCCGCGCGTAGATGCCGCCGCCGTACACGCCGAGGTTGTGCGTGATGAAATGCGGCAGCGGCTCGGTGACCCACATGTTCGGGTAGATCGGTTTCATCGGCGCGGTTTCGCCGAAGTACCCGGCAACCGTATTCGCCCAGGCGCCGGCGGAATTGATCAGCCAGTCGGCGCTGATGCGCGTGTCGCCGGCACGTAGCTGGAAGCGCGTGCCGTCGTGATGGATGTCGGTCAGTTCGGTTTGCTCGCGCACGTCCGCGCCTGCGGCGCGCGCGGCACGGGCGAACGCGGGTGAGACCAGACGTGGATTCGCTTGGCCATCGGTCGCACATAGCGAGCCGCCGACCGCTGCAGTACCTAGCCATGGATAGCGTTGCCGGAACGTAGCGCCGCTGATGACCTGCGCTTGCAGTCCGTGGCCGCGCGCCATGTCCGCCCATGCTTCGAGCGCGGCAAGATCGGCTTCGCTGCGCGCGAGCCGCAAATGTCCCGACACGGTGAATTCTCCGTCGATGCCGATCAGCTCCGGCAGGCCGTCCCAGATGCGCCGTGCACGCATGGCGAGAGGCATCTGTTCGGCCGGCCGTCCCTGGACGCGCACGCCGCCGTAGTTCACGCCGCTTGCCTGTGCGCCGCAATAGCGCCGCTCGAACAGGCCCACGCGCAAGCCGCGTCGCGCGAGCGCCAACGCTGCCGATGAGCCGACCAGTCCGCCGCCCGCAATCGCAACGTCGTAGTGCAGGGTGTCACTCATCGCGCGCCTCCTCGGGAATCTCGGCGACGTCGTCGGCATACATAGCGGGCGATAGCGGAATCGGTTTGACAGGCGGCTGGCTGCGCAAACGGCCAACGGCTTCGAGGGGTTTGCCGGTTTCTTCGGCCAGCAGCGTCAATGCTGCTTCACCGCACATGCGGCCCTGGCAACGGCCCATGCCGACACGCGTGAGCGCTTTCAGTCGATTGATCTCGTTCGCTTCGCCTCCGCGAATGCAGCGCCGCAAGGTGCCTGCATCGATTTCCTCGCAGCGGCACACGGTCATGTCGTCGGGCCACTGCGCTGCGCATTTTGCGGGCGGCGCAAATGCCGCTTCGATACCTTGGCGAAACACAGCGATACGTTGAAGGCTTCGCTCGAGGGCCGCTGCGTCGCGCATGCCGGGACTACGTGGATGCGCGATGCCGAGGTCGTCGAGTAGCGCCAATGCCGTGCGACGCCCGGCGAGTTCGGCAGCGTCGGCGCCCGCGATGCCCGCACCGTCGCCAGCCAGATAGATGCCTCGCACGGTGCTGCGGCCGGCCGGGTCGAGTTCGGGTAGCCAGCAACGGTTGTGCGTATCGAAGCGGAAGCGGCACCCGGCAAGATCGGCGAGTTGGGTTTCAGGCTTGAGGCCGAAGCTGATGCCGACGGCGTCGCATGCGAGGGTTTCGGTCTTCGAGCCAACGGTTGAAGAGCGCCATTCAATCGCACTCACGCCTTGGTCGCCATGAATGCCGATCAGGTTCACATCGCGTTCGATCCGCACGCCGTGCATCTTTAGCCAGCCGACGTAGTACAGCCCTTTGGCGAACGTAGCAGGTTGCCGCGCGAGCTTCGGCGTCGCGGCAATCTGCTGCGATAGGGGGCTCGAGTCGAGTACGGCTACCACCTGTGCACCTGCTTTTACGTACTGATAGGCCACGAGATAGAGCAATGGCCCGGTACCCGCGAGCACCACGCGCTGACCGATCGCACAGCCTTGCGCCTTCAACGCGACTTGCGCCGCGCCCAGCGTGTAGACGCCGGGTAGGGTCCAGCCCGGTACCGGTAGCACGCGATCTGTGGCGCCGCTCGCGATGATCAGATGCGAGAACGGCACGCTGATTTCGCGTCCTGCGTGCAACGTATCGAGGCGACCTGGTGCACAAGCCCAGGCCAGTGTGTCGGGACGATAGTCGAGGTGCGGAAGCAGTGTGGCCATCGTCGTGTGCAACGCTTCGGCCTTGTGCGCTTCAAAACCATAGAGCGTTTTCTTCGAGCGTTGGAACGCGCCGTTCGCGGGCGGTTGACGATAAATCTGGCCACCCCAGCGGGCG
Source organism: Paraburkholderia nemoris (assembly GCF_905221015.1). Classification (NCBI taxonomy): domain Bacteria; kingdom Pseudomonadati; phylum Pseudomonadota; class Betaproteobacteria; order Burkholderiales; family Burkholderiaceae; genus Paraburkholderia; species Paraburkholderia nemoris. The sequence continues at coordinate 54,452 of NZ_CAJNBO010000014.1, forward strand.
TTTTCATCCAGCACGATGGGCTTGATGCCCGCGGCAACGAGTGTTTCGGCGGCGCGCACGCCCGCCGGTCCCGCGCCGACGATCACCACGCGGTGTTCGTTGCTCATTGCGTGTCTCCGTTTGCCGTCACGGCGGAGCTGGCAGCGGAAGGAAGGCCGGCAACGAAAGCAACCTCAGCGAGCCGTGTGACCACACGCATACCCTGCGTCACCAGTGTCGAACACGCGCGCAAACGCAGACCCTCTTCTGTACGCATCCAACAATCCTGGCAAGCGCCGATCAGGCAGAAGCCGGCGCGCGGCGCGCCGCTGAATTCGCTTTCGCGCACGCGACGTTGTTGCATCAGCACGGCAGTGAGCAGCGTATCGCCCTGCAACGCAGTGACTTCATGACCATCAATGAAAAAGCTAAGCGGTTCACGCTGCGTCTCCGCAACGCGAACGAATTGCGCTTCGCGTTTCGGCGCGGCGGATTCGGAAGACGGCAAATTCGACGGCATGTTAGAGAGAGCAGTAGAAGACATCAGTGCTGACCGATCAGAATCCGGTTGAGCCCATACACGCGATCGAGCAGCAGCATCGCGCCGGCCGTGATGAAAATCACCAGCGCGGAGACGGATGCCATCATCGGATCGATCGATTCGGTCGCGTACATGTACATGCGCACCGGCAGCGTGACGGTTTGCGGCGAAGTGACGAAGATCGACATGGTCAGTTCGTCGAAGCTGTTGATGAACGCGAGCAACCAGCCGCCGGTAATGCCCGGCAGAATCATCGGGAAGGTGATGCGGCGAAACGTGGTCCATGCGTCAGCGCCGAGCGAGTGCGCGGCGTGTTCGACGCTGCGGTCGAGACCGCTGACGGAGGCCAGCACGAGCCGCATCACGAACGGCGTGATGATGATCATGTGTGCGAGCACGAGCCACGCGAACGAACCGGTCGCGCCGATCAGCGCGAAGAAGCGCAGCAGTGCGATGCCGAGCACGAGACCGGGAATCACCAGCGGCGACAGAAGCAAGCCGTTAAGAAACCCGCGCCCCGGAAAGCGCGCACGACCAATGGCCAACGCAGCAGGCAAAGCGACGATCAAAGACAACGTCGCTGAGGCAAACGCCAGCTTCAGGCTATTGAAAAACGCGGAGATAAAGTCCGGGTAGTTGAGGATCGCGCGGAACCAGCGCAGCGATACGCCGTGCGTGGGCAGCGTGAGCGTTTCGTCGGGCGTGAAGGCGACCAGCACCACGATCACGAGCGGCGCGAGCACGAACGCGATGACGAGGGTGTGGAAAATCAGCGCAATGGGGCCGTTTTTTCTCATGATGATCTCGCGAGGTTCAGCCGAGGCTTCTGGTGTACTTGCGTTCCAGAACCCGGTAGTAAGTGAGCATCACGATCAGATTCGCGACCAGCAGCAGGAGCGCGATGGTCGCGCCGAGCGGCCAGTTCAGCGAGCCGAGGAATTCGTCATAGACGGCGGTGGCGGCCACTTTCAGGCGCCGTCCGCCGAGTAGACCGGGAATCGCGAACGCGCTTGCCGACAGGCCGAACACCATCAGGCTGCCCGACAGGATGCCAGGCGTGAGTTGCGGTAACACGATGCGGCGCAGCGTGGTGGCGGGCGACGCCATCAGCGAGAGCGCGGCATTTTCCGTTTGCGGGTCGAGCTTCTGCAACGCGGTCCACACGGGAATCACCATGAATGGCAGCATCACGTGCACCAGTGCGATGACGATTGCGAACGTGGTGTATTCGAGCTTGTACGGTCCGAGCCCGATAAGACCGAACGCCTGATTCACGAGGCCGTTGCTATTGAGCAGCATGCTCCAGCCGAACGCGCGCACCACGACCGAGACCAGCAGCGGCGCGAGAATGATCAGCAGGAACATCGAGCGATACGGATCGCGCATGCGCGACAGCACGTAGGCTTCGGGCGTGCCGATCACGATGCACAGCAGGGTGGTCAGAAAGGCGATGCCGAAGGTGCGCAGGAAGATCGTATGGAAATACGACGATTGCAGCACTTCCGCATAGTTGCCGAACTGGAATGCGGCGAGCGGGCCGCTCGCCGGATCGAAGCGGTAGAACGTCAGCACCAGCGTCATCACGAGCGGCACCAGCACCAGCGTCGCAAACAGCAGGAAAGCCGGTGCGCACATCAGCCACAAGGGTAGGAACGCATGCCACGGCGCGCGGCGCGCATTGCCGGTCTTCATGCTGTCGTTGTTCGAAGCGGGCAGCGTACTAGCCATGATGCGCATCCCGTTGAATGAAGCGGATCGCCTCGCTGTTCCAGTCGACGCCAACCGCCGCGCCTTCCGGCAGCGGTTCGGTGCCTTCGTTCTGGCAGCACACCAGCACTTCGCCGAGCCGACTGTCCACGCGGTAGAGCCATTGGCTGCCGAGGAAGAAGCGGCTTGTCACGGTGGCCGCCAGACGTCCTGCGTTCGGCGCGCACAGGCGCAGCTTTTCCGGACGAATGCACAACGTGACCGCGTCGCCGACGCCGATCACGCGTTCGCGCATCGGTAGTTGCTCGGTGTGGCCCGTCTCGGCAAGATCATGTCCAAGGTCGATGCGGATCGCGTCGCCGTCGCGTGCCACCACGGTGCCCGCCAGCATGTTTGCCTTGCCGATGAACTGCGAGACGAATCTGTTTTCAGGCCGCTCGTATGCTTCGTACGGTGTATCGATCTGCGTAATGCGGCCGGCCTCCATCACCACCACGCGGTCGCTGATCGACAGCGCCTCCGACTGGTCGTGCGTGACCATGATGGTGGTCGTGCCGATCTTGCGTTGAATGGCGCGCAGTTCGAACTGCATGTCTTCGCGCAGCTTGGCGTCGAGGTTCGACATCGGTTCGTCGAGCAGCAGCACGGGCGGCGCGATCACGATCGCGCGAGCAATCGCTACACGTTGCCGCTGACCGCCGGATAACTCGCGCGGAAAGCGGTGCGCGAGCGTATCGAGTCGCACCAGCGCCAGCGCGTCGCGCACACGTTCCTTGCGCTCGGCCTTGTCGATGTTGCGCATTTCCAGACCGAAGCCGACGTTGTCCGCGACGCTCATATGCGGAAACAGCGCGTAACTCTGGAACACGATGCCGAGGCCGCGCTTGTTCGGCTTCATGTGCGTGATGTCGCGGCCGTCGAGCGTGATGCGGCCGCGCGTCGTTTCGACGAAGCCCGCGATCATCTGCAACGTGGTGGTCTTGCCGCAACCCGACGGCCCGAGCAGCGAAACGAACTCGCCTTTCTCGACCGACAGGTTCACGTCGGCGACTGCCTGCAGATCGCCGAACGATTTCGCTACGTCCGTGAGTGTGAGGAACGACATGATCTGGCCTTTGGATGGATCGACACCGGTTCAATCGGCTACTGCCTCGATGGAGCCGACTCTATCCAGCCAAATTGCATGGCGTCAATTTCAAATTCCGTTTGCCGGTATAAGTTTAGAAAAAATTCCGATGAGCGGAATGTATTTGGCAGGACTGGCACCAACTCTTCCGTTCCGTGATCTCCGGAAAATCCCTATGAATCAGAATGAAGTGCAAATGGAACGGGCGTGCCGGGAATATTCCATTCACGGATAATTCCCTCTATAGTGTTCCGGTCAATGAAATAATTCGGAGCGCCTGAGATGAATGCTGCCACCAAACGAGATGCCGAACCCGCACTTGCCGATACGGGCAGTCCACCCGGACCGGGGATGCTGGAGCGCGCCTTCGCGGTGATCCGTGCGTTATCCGAAGCGCAACCTGACGGCGGCCGCGTCACGCGTCTCGCGAAGGCGGTGGGTCTCACGCAAGGCACCGTGCACCGCATTCTTCACGCGCTGATCGCGGAAGGCATCGTCGAACAGGACGAAAGCTCGAAGCTGTATCGGCTGAGCGTCGATTTCTTCGCGCTCGCCGCGCAGGCCGGCAATCCGAGCGGCATGCGCACGCTGTGCCGTCCCGCGTTGCTGCGGCTGTGCGCGAGTCTTGGCGACACGATTTTTCTGCTGGTCAAAAGCAGCTTCGACGCGGTGTGTCTCGACATCTGTGAAGGGCCGTTTCCGATTCGCTCGTTCACCGGCGATATTGGCGGGCGCGTGGCCTTGGGTGTCGGTCAGGGGAGTCTGGCGATTCTCGCGTTCCTGCCGGAAGCGGAGCGCGAAGAGATCATCCGCTTTAACGTGCCGCGCATTCGTGGCTATGGCGTGCTCGACGAAGTGTATTTACGCACCGAGATCGAGCGTGTGCGCCAACTCGGTTACGCGGGCCGCAATAGCGGGGTACTCGACGGCATGGCGGGTGTGGCGGTGCCGATTCTGGATCGCACGGGTGTCGCGGTGGCGGCGCTAAGCGTGGGCACCCTGGCGGCGCGTCTAGGCGACGATCGTCTGCCGATGGTGGTCGAATTGCTGAGGCGACAGGCGGATGCGATCGGCCCGCAAACCAATCCCTTCGACGTCGCGCTGCGCCGGCCGATGCATGGTTTGTCGCGGGCTATGACTACCGAGCGGATCGCGGGGTAAGCGGAGACGGAAAGGGCGTTACGTTGAGCCGAAGCGGTTTTGCCTGTCAAGTGCACTCTGCCAACGCAAAACGGAAGCCACGGCGCTAGGGCAATTTGGCGAGTAGAGTGTCCAGGAGTGACGGCGGCAGACTGATTTCACCGTCATCGCCGTCCGCTGACGTGTCGTAGATAAGCGAGTGGTTTGTCCAGGCAAGGTTCGGTGCATCAAGATTGAAATAGGTCCTTTCCGCTAACAGCTTCTTGGACTGTGCGTCGTATAGACGTAGAAGAATCTTGTTGTTCCACAGATAACTGTACCTGGCCGTGTAGCGGGCATCCGCATCGGATGGCACGTTGTGCCACGTCGCAGCGTGCGACCGCTGTCGCACGTCCAGCAAGTAATTGCCCGTATAGGCCAACGCGACCACGATGGCGAGGCGCTTGGCCGTGAGCAGGGCAATCTGGCGAGTCCGCATGGTCCTGCCGTCACTGCTCGAAAAGATGAACATGACTGATCGGACAAAACTGACCAACGTGACCGTGACGACAATGGCGAGGATGCAAAGCATCAGCATGCTCTCGCTATATCCTTGCAGCCCTTTCATAGAAACCCCAATTCAATTGGTGGATTCAGTCCAATAACCCGGTAGTCGGAATACACGATAAAATCCCCGCCACGTTGGTGCATTAGCTGCCACTGCCTGAATGAACGGTTTCTAACCGGATAGTGGACGTTACCGGGTACGCGCACGTTTCCAACTGTTACCGGATAATCAATCCAAGCTATGTCGGCGATGCCTGCAGCGGCGGTTGCTGGAACAATAATCACGCCGTCTCGGCTCCAGTGACCTAGGTATTGAGACGGCTTGCCAGTATCGTCGGTAAAGGTGTAATTGTCTTTTACGTAGACAACAATGCTTGTAACTGTCGCGTGTCGTGCGTCCAAGTCGAACGTCGCATTACCGATAGCCGCGTAGAAGTTGAACGAGCCGAGCGAACCTGTGAGATCGTCCGGTACACCGCCATTGTCCCTTTCCGATACGATGAATTGGTCGAATTTTTGACTTATGCTGCTTTCGACTCCGGCAAACTGGAATTGAAAATGTTTGTGTAGCGTAGGCAGAACTTTTGCGCTTGTAGCTAAACCGTCTACCCTTCCATACGGCGCGCGAAGCGGTTTCAACTTTTGGCCAATCATATCAACTGCCTTAGGTGCCCTGATCGCAGAATTGACCAAAAAGTCATACTGCGCTTTGGCTCGCGGAAATTTTAGAATCCAGTCAAGCTTTATCGTCGTCGTATCAATCATGCTTGCCGGATAAGGTTCACTGTTCTGATTGATCCCCGCCTTTTCATCGTCGGTTGTGGGTGAATAGTTAAGCGCCCCCGCAAACCATCTCTCCATAAGCTTAGCCGAGACGGGCATAAACTCCTTGCGCATCGCACCGGGAATCTCCTGAAGGTCGAATGGCGGCACAACTTCAGTTTTTTCTGTTGGCGCCGCTTTCGGCGGCTTGGGTGGGGATGGTGTATCGAGCCACTTTCGGAAACGGGCTTGCGCCTCGAGAATCGCCAAAAGCCCCTCGCCAACCTCTTTCTTTTGGCGCGGAGGTTTCGGCGGCGGAGGAGATCTCGGAGGTTGGTCCTGAGGGGGCGGTGGCGCTTTGTTCATCGATATAGCCAGATTAGGAATGATGTAACAGCCGTTCTCGGCATCGCATCGTTTCCAGCGCCATAGGATCTTGTTGATCTTGTAATACGGGATTTTTTTGTAGTAAGTGGACGGCATGTTTGTTATCACCACGCGGTTTTTCGAATGCCGTTTACTGGCGGCTCCTCGCTACCGGCAAATCGGGAAGAACATGCTAGTCGGTAAACACGTCTCGAAAAACTGCTTCAGATGGCTCGTAGGGGCGAATCAAACTTCGGCTATGTAACGTCCTCCATCCGAGGGCGTTTTTTTGCAGTCGTGTGCCTTTGACCTCAGGTCAACACCGATCCAGTAATTGACGGCAATCCATAGCACGGCCACGCTGGCAATTCGTGTGACCCACAACCCGGCGATGCGCCTGACGCGTGCAGCCCGTTTCGTTGACTGCGAAAAAATGATGACCAGCGACCGGACGACGCTAACCAACACAACTAACGCAACAAGGACGAACGCGTAGAAGGCCATCATGCCTTCGGAATATCCTTGCATTCCCATTATAGGTAGACCGTCATGGGTGGGTAAATCGGCACAAAACGATAGTTCGAAAGACCAACAAAGTCGCCCCCGCGTTTATGCTTCATCACCCACGGTTGGAATGAACTGCCCTTGGCGGGGTTGTAGATGTTTCCGCTCCCACGCACAACCGCGACCGCAACAGGATAGTCAACGAAGGAGGCCACGATTGATCGAGAATCGAGGCCCCGGCCTTGTAGGCGGAGATAACAACGCTCTTATGCGCTTAAGCACAGGGCTTGGGAACCCCCCGCTCAGAACACCTTCACCGGCACATTCACCACCAACCTGTACTCCATATTGTTGCCATCGGAGTAATAGCGCGAGGCGTTGTGCCACATCGCGATGAACGTGACCTTGGTGTCCTTGAAGCGGCCGCTTTGCAGCGTATAGCTCGGAATAAACCCGAACTCGTGATGGTGGCCGTGCACCGGTTCACCATTCTTCCAGTACAGGTTATGCAGCGGCGCCGACTCAGAAGCATTATCAGCGGCGCCCGCCGACGCGTCCGCACCCCACCCATACTCGCCCCAGAACATCGCCTTGAGCCCCGGCACACCGGCGTATTTGCCGTCGAACGTATAGCGCAATTGCAGCGACTGCTCATGCGGCGCGTTGTAGTCGACGTCCATCGAGTTGGTCAGGTAGATACCGTTGGTCTCGTTGACATAGTCGAAGAACTGGTCGCCGAGCACTTGCTGATAGCCGAGCAGCAGCGCATGCGGGCCGTGCTGTGCGGAAACCGACAGGCTGTACGCGTTGCTGTTGATATGCCCCTGGCGTGATGCGCCGGTATCGTGCGTCGAGTAGATATTCGCGAGACCGCTCCACTTGATCGTGGTCGGGTCGCCGAACGATTGCGCGACCGAGCCGTAGTACTGACGCCAGACGTCGTCCGCCTGGTCGACGTACAGCGCCATTTCGCCGTTCTTCGCGTAGTGCCACGTACCGCCCACGTAGGTCAGGCGGTCGATGCGCGTGCCGCCGTACGAGGTGGTCAGGTTAGTCAGGTTCGTGTGGCCGCGTGCGTCGACTTTGGTGAAACTGCCGGCCTCGAGCGTCGTATGAACCAGATCGTTGCTGACCAACGAGACACCGAGGAAAGTCGGCGGCAATGCGCGGTTGTCATGCGGTTCGAGGAACGGATTGGTGACGGTTTGCAGACCGTACTTCACGACCGTTTCCGAAATGCGTCCCTTGATGTCATACATGCCAGGGTAAGCCCACGCGAGCTGCTGCGAGCCGCCGCCGTCCTTGCCGACGTGCACCATGTTGCCGGCGCCGTTGCCGCCGTCGAGCTTCAGCGCGGCGAATAGCGATGCGTCGACGCCAAAGCCCACCGGGCCCTGTGTGAAGCCCGATTCATAGTTGACTTGCGCACCTTGAACCCACGCGTGACGATAGATCGAGGTGGGCGCCTGGAAGTAATCGGAATAGTTGCGGAACTGCAGGTTCAGATGGCTATCCGCGATAAAGCCCTTGCTCGCTGCCTGGCTCGACGGCGGGGTGGGTGGCGTGACCGTCTGGTTGGCTTCCGCATTGACGACGGCGTTGGTGGTGTCGGGTTGATCGTTGCGCACCTGGCCGCCCTGTTCGGCTCTGCGCTTGCCGGGCGTGTTGGCTTGCGGAGTTTGTGAAGAGGGCGTTGCTTGCGACCGTTGCGTAGGAGAAGAAAACGTTTGCGCGAGTGTTTGAGTTTTCGCCGTATCGGAGGTGGGCTCCAATACGGCGTCATCGGCGCAGGCACACGCACTGATGCTCAGCGCGGGCAGCGTGAATGCGCAGTAAAAGAAGGTGGCTGCATTAGTTTTTTTTGACCACTTTTTTGTTCGGCTATCTTTCATGGTGTACGTCTCTGTTATTTTGGTGAGTCTTTGGCTGGCGGTTAGCCAGTCCACGTTTATCGTTCGCTCCGCTGATGGCAGGACGAACGAATCCATCGGCGCGACGGCCCGTCGCGCCGGGGAATACGGTCTTAAGTTTTCAGACTTGGTTCTTTAGCGACCCGTCGAGGAGACGTCCTACGCGGCGTCCCCCACGCGAATGCACGCGACGCGTGTTGCGCTCGCGCCATGCGTGACAGCCTGCGGAATCTCACTGGCGCAGGCCTCGATCGCATCCGGGCAGCGCGTGCGAAACGCGCAGCCGGAGGGTGGGCTGAGCGGCGACGCAATCTCGCCGCGCAACAGCAGATGACGGCGTGCGCGTTCAATCACCGGATCGGGCACCGGTACGGCCGACAGCAACGCGCGCGTGTACGGATGACGCGGCGTGCCATACACGTCGCGCTTGTCGCCGAACTCCATCACACGACCCAGATACATCACCAGCACGCGGTGGCTGATCGCCTTGACGACCGCGAGATCGTGCGCGACGAACAGCAGCGACAGCGACAACTCGCGCTGCAGATCGCGCAACAGGTTGACGATTTGCGCCTGGATCGACACGTCGAGCGCCGACACCGGCTCGTCGCAGATCACCAGTTGCGGTTCGCCGATCAACGCGCGCGCAATCCCGACGCGCTGGCACTGGCCGCCGGAAAACTCATGCGGATAGCGGCGCAGATGCTGCGCATTGAGGCCGACGCGTTCGAGCATGGTTAGCACGCGCCGTTGCACGTCGGCGCGAGCTATGTCCTGGCCATGCGTGCGCAAGGGTTCGGAGACGATCTGTTCGATCGTCATGCGCGGATCGAGCGAGGCGAGCGGGTCCTGGAAAATCATCTGCACGTCGCGGCGCAAGCGCGAGGTATCGCGCTGCGCGCCCGTCAGTACGGTTTCCTTGTCGAGCCAGCGCACGCTGCCGCTCGCCACCGGCGCGAGGCCGATGATGGCGCGCGCCAGAGTGGATTTGCCGCAGCCCGATTCGCCGACGAGGCCCACGGTTTCGCCGCGCCGCACGCTGAACGACACACCGTCCACCGCGCGCAGCGTCGCTTTGCCGGACCACGGAAAGCCGCCGCGCGGCACGCCGAATTGCACCTTGAGATTGTCGACCGACAACAGCGTTGCCGGATCCTGACCATGACCCTGGCTTGCAATGGAAGTGGCGTTCATACGTGTTGTACCTCCATGATTTCATGCACCGGGCGGTGGCACGCGCGCAACGCATCGGCAGATGTAGGCGACGCGATAAGCGCAGGCCGCGACTCGCGGCAGCGGTCGGAGCAATACGTGCAGCGCGGTGCGAATGCGCAGCCCTCGCCGACTTCACCGGGCAAGGGCGGGTTGCCGGGAATGGTTTGCAGCGGAAGGTCATCGTCGTCGGTGAGACGCGGCAGCGCATTCAGGAGACCGATCGTGTACGGATGGGTCGGTGCCGCGAACAGCGTGGCGGCATTCGCCTGCTCGACGGTTTGGCCGGCGTACATCACCATCACGTCGTCGCACAAACCGGCCACGACGCCCATGTCGTGCGTGATCAGAATGATCGCGGTGCCGCGCTCGCGGTTCAGTTCGCGCAGCAGCTCGATGATTTGCGCCTGCACGGTCACGTCGAGTGCGGTGGTCGGCTCATCGGCGATCAGGATTTCCGGCTCGGAGAGGAGGGCCATCGCGATCATCACGCGTTGCCGCATGCCGCCGGAGAACTCGTGCGGATACATGTTGATGCGCCGCGCGGCATCGGGAATACGCACCGTTTCTAGCGTTTCGATCGCGCGGCGGCGCGCTTCGCGGCGCGACATCTTGCGATGCAGTTGCAGCGTCTCGGTCATCTGCCGTTCGATCGTCAGGAACGGATTGAGCGAGGTCATCGGGTCCTGGAAGATCATGCCGATGCGGTCGCCGCGAATCTTGTTCAACTCGGCTTCGTTCATCGTCAGCAGGTTCTCGCCACGGTAGGTCGCGGCGCCCGACACCTTGCCGTTGCCGGCCAGCAAGCCGAGCAGCGCCATCACCGTCTGGCTTTTGCCCGAACCCGATTCACCGACGATGCCAAGCGTGCGGCCCGCTTCGAGCGAAAACGATACGCGCTGCACCGCGTCGACGGGTGCGCCCTCGCGGCGCGTAAAGCGCACGCTCAGGTCTTTGACTTCGAGTAGCGGCATGTCAGCGGTCCTTCGGGTCGAACGCGTCGCGCAGACCATCGCCGACGAAATTCACGGAATACAGTGTGATGCACAGCATCACGGCCGGGCACAGCAGCAGCCAGGGCATCGAATCGAGTTTCTGTGCGCCGTCCTGGATCAGCACGCCCCAGCTCGTCATGGGTTCCTGCACGCCGAGGCCGAGGAACGACAGCACCGATTCGGTCAGCACGATATTCGGCACCGTCACGCTCGCGTACACCACCACCACGCCGAACAGATTCGGCACGATGTGGCGCGCGATGATCGAACGCGAACTCACGCCGATTGCACGGGCGGCGTCGATGAATTCGCGCGAGCGCAGCGACAGCGTCTGACCGCGCACCACGCGTGCCATGTCGAGCCACGAGAACGCGCTGATGGTGAGCACGACCAGATAGAATGCGCGGCCGAACAGCGTCATCATCAGGATGGCGATCAGCATGTAGGGGATCGCGTACATCATGTCGACGATACGCATCATCACCGCGTCGACGCGGCCACCCAGATACCCGGCGGTGGCGCCATACGCCACGCCGATCAGCCCGGACACCAGTGTGCCGAGCAGGCCGACTTCGAGCGATACGCGCCCGCCCTGCAGCGTGCGCGCGAGGAGGTCGCGGCCGAGTTCGTCCGTGCCGAACCAGTGCATGTTTTGCAGCGTGGGCGCGAGACTGATTGCGCTCCAGTCGCTATCGATCGGATTGTTCGACAGGAACCACGGACCGGCCACGCAGGCAATCACGATCAGCAGCAGGACGACGAAGCCGGTGAACGCCGCGCGGTTGCGCACGAAGCGCGCGGCAGCGGTGGCGAGCGGGCCGCGCGAACGCGGCGCGTTGGCAATGGCCGCGAGCGGATCGAGCGCCGCGGCAGTCGTTTGAAATGAGCGGGCCATGGATCAGTACCGGATGCGCGGATCGAGCCATGCATACGCGAGGTCGACCAGCAGATTGAACAGCACGGCGACGGCGGTCGTTAGCACGACGAGGCCGAGCACGAGGGTGTAGTCGCGATTGATCGCGCCGTTGACGACCAGTTGGCCGAGACCCGGCAGCGCGAACACCGATTCGGTGACCACGGCCGCGGTGATCGACGAGATGCAGATCGAGCCGAGCAGCGACACGACCGGCATCAGCGCAGGCTTCATCGCGTGGCGCAACACGATCGTGCGGCCCGGCAGTCCTTTGGCGCGCGCCGTGCGGATGAAGTTGCCCGACAGCACTTCGATCATGCTGCCGCGCATCACGCGTGCGATCCCGGCGACGTTGATGATGACGAGCAGCACGATCGGCAGCACGCGATAGCGCCACTCGCCTTCGCCCCAGCCGCCGGCGGGCAGCCAGCCGTGGCCTTCGGAAGTCTTCAGCAGGATCGCGAAGATCCACACCAGCACCGGTCCAAGAACGAACGGCGGCACCACGTTGCCGATATTGCCGAGCACCATCACAAAGTGATCGACGAAGCGGTCACGCCGCACTGCGGCCAACGTGCCGAGCGCGACGCCGATCACCAGCGCGATCGGCACCGATACGCCGCCGACGCCGAGACTCACCGGCAAGGCCTTCCACACGAGATCGTTGACGCTCCAGTCGGCGTAGCGGAACGACGGGCCGAGGTCGCCATGCAGCAGCGAGCCGAGGTAGTGGAGGTACTGAAGCCACAACGGCTCGTCGAGGTGATACTTGGCGTTGAGGTTCGCGAGCACGGCCGCCGACAGGTGTTTCTCCGTGTCGAACGGCCCGCCGGGGGTGAGATGCAGCAACAGATAGCACGCGGTGATCACGGCGAGAATCGTCGGGATCGCCCAGAGCGTGCGGCGCAGCGTGTAAGCCAGCATGACGGTGCTCCCGCGCTTAGTGCTTGATCAGATACATGTCTTGCGTGGCGCGCTGGTCGACGTAATTGGTCGACGTGTAGCCGCCGACATACGACTTGACCAACCGGTCCGCCGAGTACTGGAAGAGCGATACCAACGGGTAGTCGTTCATGGCCAGATCGTGCGCCTGCGTGAGCAGGGCGGTGCGCTTCGCGTCGTCGAGCTGCTGGTTGCCTTCATCGACCAGTTTGTCGACTTGCGGGTTGCAGTAGCGCTGATCGTTCTGCACGCTGTTGCAGCGTATCAGATCGAAAAACGAGTTGGCGTCGTTGTAATCGACAAACCAGCCGTCGCGCGAGGCCTGCACCTTGCCGTCGTGGCGTTGCTTGAGCAGTACCTTGTACTCGACGTTTTCGAGCTTGGCGGTCACGCCGAGCTTGGTGCGCCATTCCGAGGTGGCAAAGAGCGCGACCTTCTTGTGCAGGTCATTCGTGTTGTAGGTGAGGGTGAACGTCAGCGGCTTCGCGTCCGAATAGCCTGCGGCCTTCAGCAGATTGCGCGCGTAATCGACGCGCTTGGCCATCGGCCAGCTTGCCCAGTCAGGCGTGAAGACGTTCGCGCCTTCAGTGCCCTTGGCGATCAGGCCGTACATCGGCACCTCACCGTCGGCCGTCAGACGCTTGGTCAGCAGGTCGCGGTCGAGCACCATCGCCAGCGCCTGGCGCACGCGCTTGTCCTTGAATGCCGGGTCTTCGTTGTTCAGGCTGTAGTAGTAAGTGGCGATCTGCAGGCCGGTTTTCAGTTCGGAGCCGAACTGCTTGCTCACCTGCGCATAGATGCCCGACGGAATCGAATACGTGTAATCGAACTGGCCGGCCTGATACATACGCATCGCCGTTTCGTCATTTTCGATCGGCAGATAGGTCACTTTCGTGATCACGACCTTGCTGGCGTTCCAGTACGTGCTGCTTTTGGACGCCACCAGCCGGTTGCTCGGCTGCCAGTCGGTCAGCACATACGGGCCGTTACCGACGAAGTTGCCCGGGCGGGTCCAGTCGCCGCCGAATTTGGTCACGGTCTCGCGATTGACCGGGGCCATGGCCGGCATGGCGGTCAGTTGCGGGAAGAAGGCGGCGGGCACCTCGGTGGTGACTTCGAGCGTGTACGGATCGACGGCGCGTGCTGCGAGGCTCGTCAGCGGCGCTTTGCCGGCGAGAATCGCCTTGGCGTTTTTCACGAATTCGACCAGCACTGTGTATTTCGAACCGGTCTTCGGATCGAGCACGCGTTGCCATGCATAGATGAAGTCAGCCGCCGTGACCGGCTGGCCATTGCTCCAGCGCGCATCGTGGCGCAGCTTGAACACCCACGTAGTCGGCCCGGTGCGCGTCCACGATTGCGCAACGCCCGGCACGATCGCGCCGGCCGCGTCGATGCGCGTCAGACCTTCGAACATGTCGAGCGCGATCGTGTCGCCGGTCCAGGATTCGATATGCGCGGGGTCGAGCGATTCGGTTTCGGCCGGCACCTGACGGGTCATCTCCTGGCTGGCGGCGAGGGTGACACCTGCGGGTACGTTGACGGCGAAGGCGGAGGGCTGAAACGTAAGGACGAGCGCGGTCAGCGCCGTCGCGTAAGCAAACGGGGTTTTCATCGGTTGAGGTCGCAGGAAAGGTCGAGAGAAGAACGCGCTGGCGCCAGGGCGCCCGGTTATCTGCGGTGCTCGGGCCGGGGCGGCCCTTGTTGCCCGTGTTGATTGCGCGACATGCAGGATTCCTTACATTTCGTAATGCAGGCAAACCCTGGCCGGATCAACCGGAAAAGGTGCCTGCCTCTTAGAACAGTCTTGGTGTGCCCACCCAGACGACTACCGACTCTTTGCGCGCGGTATTCACCCAGCTGTGCGGCACCGTCGATTCGTAATGCGCGCTGTCTCCCGCGTGCAACACGAACGTCTTGCCTTCCAGCGTCAACGACACTTCGCCGTCGATCACATAAACAAATTCTTCCCCGGCATGCGTGGTGACTTCGGAGCGTTTCTGCCCGGGCGGCATCCTCACGAGGATCGCTTCGAGCTGACGGCCGCCCGTCAGATTGGTCAGCCGTGCAAACAGATTGGCCGAGTCCGCAAAACCGAAAAACTTCAACTGATCGCCGCGGCACACCGAGCGTTCTTCGCTTGGCGTGTCGACGAAATACTGCACCGTCACCCCGAGTGCGTGGGCAATCCCGGCCAGCGAAGTGATGGACGGTGACGCCAGACCCCGTTCGACTTGCGACAAAAACGGTTTGGAAATACCCGCTGCTGTTGCCGTGTCATCCAGCGTGCGCTTGAGGCGTTGCCGCAGCGCGCGGATCTTACTGCCGAGTTCGAGTGCCGGATTCTTCTTTTGAATTGTCGTGACCATAGCAGGAGGAAATTAGCCCGTCAAAATTTGTTTGATATAAGTAAATATGGTTTGATTGCGGTCCAGGCCGGGGGTGGCGGGCCGTTCAGCGCCCGGTCGTGCAAGGGGCCGCAATTCGAGACAACGCTCTATGTTGCCAGAACCGAAAACCGCGCCAGCCGTTTTGACCGGTCATTGACGAGAAACTGAAAGCGGATGCGGTAAAGACTGCTGTATGCATAAGGGTGTCGGCATTGATTCGGATTGAGTATCAGGAGACGTTAAATGCATGACATCAAAGACTATTTTCAGCCACGCCCGACTGGGGAGCGATGGAATATGGCGTGTAAGAACAGGTAATTGGCGTGGCATCAGTGAATTCCCTGAGTGACGAACGGTATTTCTGTTTGCAGAATCAGGCCCGCTTGGCGGATAGGCGCATGTGTTTGTATCAGACGCGACGCCGGCCGCTGTTTTTTATTCCGCACGCAGCGATCCTGCGCGGCGGAGCATTGTCCGGCACGTTCCATCAGAACGCTCGCCGGCATGAGGACATGACTATCACTACCGATTTTTCTTGCCGCGGGCCGTGTGCCCGCCGCCTGGCGCGGCCGCCATCTGCCGCCCGCCGGATAGCTGTTCCCCACAATGCTTTATCATTGAGCCCGTTCCGCGTGCCGGAACCCGAGCCCGATGTGGCGCAGCGTCCCCCAAGGGCAGTTCCTTCGGGACGTCCCGCGTGGCGGGCCTCCATCCCATTCCCTGGTTTTTCTGCTGGTTCTGCCGGTATAGGCGCCTCACTTTGCGGCCTGGTTTGCAGATGAGCGCGCCGTTGGCTGCGCACATGCCTATGAAAATGCGTGTGCCGCGTCGCGTGGGCTTCGCCGACCGTTTTCCCAGATCCAGTTTTTCGCGGCGCGTGGCCAGTCCATGCGCCGCCGCAACCGTAAGAACAAGAGGTACATGATGAATTCGTCCAATCCGCGCAACGCACCGGTCTCGCAGACCCGTTCGTTCTCGACGGTCTTTCTGATCGAGATGTGGGAGCGCTTTGGCTACTACGGGATGGCCGCGCTGCTGGTCCTGTTCATGATCGACAAGCTGAACTTCACCGACAGCCATGCCACTCTCACGTGGGGCGCGTTTACGGCGCTGGTGTACGCATCGCCGTCGATCGGCGGCTGGATCGGCGACAAGATTCTCGGCGCGCGGCGCACGATGATCTTCGGCGCCGGCGTGCTGGCGGCCGGCTATCTGATGCTGGCGTTGCCTAATGAGCAATTGAGCTACATGTACGCGTCGCTCGGCGTGATCGTGGTGGGCAACGGCCTCTTCAAGGCGAACGCCGCGAACCTCGTGCGCCGCATTTATGAAGGCGACGACGCGCGCATCGACAGCGCATTCACGATCTATTACATGGCGGTCAATATCGGCTCGACGGTGTCGATGCTTGCAACGCCGTGGATCAAGGACCATTGGGGCTGGCATACGGCATTCGCGGTTTGCTGCGCCGGCATGCTGTTGTCGGTGCTGAACTACTTCGTCATGTTCCGCACGCTCGCGCATATCGGCTCCGCGCCGGACGCCGAACCGATCCGCTGGAAGCGCGTCGGCGCGGTTGCGCTGGGCGGTATCGTGCTCGGCGCGGTCACGATGTTCGTGCTGCAGCACAAGGCGATTGCGGTGGCCTGCGTGTACACGGCGGGCGTCGCGATTCTGGCGATCTTCGGCTACATGCTGCTGAAGTGCGAACGCTCGGAACGCTCGGGTCTGGTGGCGGCGTTGATCCTGACCGCGCAGGTGATCCTGTTTTTCGTGTTCTACGTGCAGATGTCGACGTCGCTCACGCTGTTTGCGCTGCGCAACGTCGATCCGCGTTTCATCCTGTTCGGCCAGACGTGGTTCACGTGGAGCGCCGCGCAGTTCCAGGCGCTCAATCCGATCTGGATCATGTTGCTGAGCCCGGTGCTCGCGCTGCTCTACACGAAGCTCGCGAAAAGCGGCAAGGACGTGCCGGTGGCGGTGAAGTATGCGTTCGGCTTCACGGTGGTGGCGGCCGGCTTCTTCGTCTATGCGGCGAGCGGTAACTACGCGGTGAACGGCCGCGTGTCGTCGTGGTTCATGGTGGGCGGCTACGGTTTGTATTCGCTCGGCGAACTGCTGGTGAGCGGCCTCGGCCTCGCGATGATCGCGCGCTACGTGCCGGCGCGGATGAGCGGTTTCATGATGGGCGCTTACTTCGTGGCGACCGGTGTGTCGCAGTATCTGGGCAGCGTGGTGGCGAATTTCGCACAGATGCCGGCGGGCAATCTCGATCCGCTCGAATCGCTGCCGTTGTACACCAAGTTGTTTAACGGCCTGGGTTGGCTTGCGGCGTTGGGCGCGCTGATCGCGGTGCTGCTGTTGCCGCTGATGCGCAAGCTCTCGCGTGAGCATCAGCGTTGCGGCGATGAAGCGCGTGAAAATGCGCGGCAAACGGCTGCATTGAATGGGGCAGTGGCGGAGTAATCGCTCCCGGTAGTACAACAAAAATGGCGCGCCTCGTATTACAGAGGCGCGCCATTTTGCGTTTTATGCGCGGTTCCTTATCGTAGATGTCCGGTACGTTTCTGCTCCGATGGCGGCGAAGGAGGTAAGCTTACGATCGCTATTGGCCTTTCAGAACAAGCATTTCTCGGATATTTAAGGTAACCACTCGGATGGATATCCATATCGCGGTCGACGGGCGCCACGATCTGTCCGGACAGATCTACCGGCAGTTGCGTGCCGGCATACTCGAAGGGCGCCTCGCCGGCGGCACGCGTTTGCCTTCCACGCGCGATCTCGCCACGCAACTGGGCGTCTCGCGCAAGACGACGCTCGACGTGTTCGAACGCCTGCTCTCTGAAGGCTATCTGAGTGCGCGAGCCGGGGCGGGCACCTTCGTCGCCGATGGTCTGGAGCGTCTGCCGGCGGAGCGCTCGTCGCATGCACGGGCGGCCGAGTCGGCGCGCGAGCGGGCGAAGGCGAAACAGAAAACCGCGGCGCGCGCCCAGCCGCTGTGGGAGGAAATGCCCGAGACGTTGCCGTTGCCGCGGCCCACGGTGGCCTCGCCGCAGGATTTCGTCGGCGGCGCGACTGACAAATCGCTGTTCCCCTTCGACGTCTGGCGCCGCTGCGTGAACCACGCATTGCGTGTGCAGGCGCGTGGCCCAGGCACGTATCGCGACGTGGCCGGCGAACAGGAACTGCGCCTCGCGATCTCGCGCTACCTGGCGTTCAACCGGGCGGTCGCGAGCAACTGGGACGACGTGATCGTCACGCAAGGCGCGCAGCACGCGCTCGATCTGATCGCGCGCATCACATTGCGGCCTGGCGAGATCGCGGCGCTCGAAGACCCTGGCTATCCGCCGGTTCAGGCATGCTTCACGGCCACGGGCGCACGCGTGGTGCCGGTGCCGGTGGACGCCGAAGGCCTGATCGTAAGCAAGCTCCCGGACAAGGCGAGGCTCGTCTACGTGACGCCGTCGCATCAGTTCCCGCTCGGCATGCCGATGAGTCTGGAGCGGCGCGTCGAGTTGCTCGAATGGGCGCAGAAACGCGGCGCCGTGATCATCGAAGACGACTACGACTGCGAGTACCGTTTCGAAGGCCGGCCGATGGAGCCGCTGAAAAGTCTCGACCGCGCCGGTCTGGTTGCCTACGTGGGCACGTTCTCGAAAACGATTTTTCCGGAACTGCGGGTCGGCTACGTGGTGCCGCCGGCCTCCCTTTATGCTCCGCTTCTCAAGGCTCGCCAGATTGCCGACTGTCACGGCTGCACCCTCACGCAAACCGCGCTCGCGACCTTTATGCTCAACGGTGACTTCGCCAAGCATCTGCGGCGCATGCACAAGACCTATGCAGCGCGCCGCGCGATGCTGCTGAAGCACTTGCAGGGCGACCTCGCGCCGTGGTTCGAACCGATCGTGCCGACCGCCGGCATCCACATGGCGACGTGGCTGAAGGCGCCGTTGACCGAGGAGGCGTTAGTGAGCGCCGCGCGAGAAGCGTCGATCGGTTTGTATGGACTCGCGCCGTTTTATCAGCGTGCGAAGCCGCAGCCCGGCTTGATGTTGGGTTACGGCAGCATCGCTGTCGAACATATCGACGCGGCGCTTACCAGGCTCGCGGACATCCTGCCGCGCCTCACCCGCTGACGACCCAAAGCTCGCTCGAATATTACTTAAGCCGATCCTTGAAACCGCCTGCGATTTTCTGTCGCAGAACAACGTTAGCCGCCCCCTGCAGAGACTTTCGCTGCAGGGGGCGTGTTTTTTCCGTCGCGTGAATCGGCGTGGCGAACGTGTCGGCGAGCCTTGGTTTTGGCATCGAGCTGATATCCGTCGACGATCGCCCGGTGCCGAAAGTGCCTCTATTCAGGCATCGAAATGACTTGTAACGCACGTTACGTGTTCGTGTTGCAGACCAGTCCGAGGCTTGCCGACGCACGTTTACCCGCTAAAACAAGGATCAAAATGTGTTGCGCAGTCTGCGCCGCGCAACAAACCTTCGCTGTTATACACAAAAGATTCGCGCAAATCGTATTAGCGCTTGTAGAATCCGGCGTTGAAGCGTGCACATACCGTGCGCGCTTCGTGCAATTCACTGACCACTACAGGTAGGAGAAACATGCCGACTTCCGCAAAAAAGGTGGCCAAGAAGGCTGCTGCCCCGGTACCGACCAAGAAGGTTGCTGCAAAGAAAGTCCCTGCGAAGAAAGCCGTCGCAGCTAAGAAGGTCGCCGTGAAGGCGTCCAGCGCTCCGTCGCCGATCAAGGACACCTTCACGAAGGCCTCGCTGGCTGCACACGTTGCTGAACGCGCTGCTGTGGAACCGAAGACCGCCAAGGCCGTTCTGGCCGCGCTCGAAGACACGATCCTCGGCGCTGTGCACAAGAAGGGCGCTGGCGAATTCACGCTGTCGGGTCTTCTGAAGATCGTCGTGCAAGCTGTGCCGGCGAAGAAGAAGCGCTTCGGCAAAGACCCGTTCTCGGGTGAAGAGCGTTGGTTCCCGGCCAAGCCGGCTAGCGTGCGCATCAAGGCACGTCCGCTGAAGAAGCTGAAAGACGCAGCAGCAGGCTGATCGCGCTTCATGCGTTGCCGCGGGTTTTGAGCGTGGTGGTTTAACGGTGCGTTTTTAACCGTGGGCTTTTAGCCCTCCGCTTTTAACTCTCGTTAACGTTTAAGCCGACCCGCAGTGCGAGTTGTCCGAATCCCCGTGGATGCGAATCCACGGGGATTTTTTATGCGCGCCTGCCGTGGTTTGGCGAACTCGCCGCTGCCCGCCAAGGTGCCGCTTATGCACCGTACTAGCGCATCATGAGCCGCCGCAGTACGATGGCAGCGAAGCCATGCCGGTCGGGATGCGCTGTTGGCGTGCATGCACTGTATTTGGCACGCGAAGAGCTCAATGGCATAGCGCTTGCTTGAACGATTGTCGAACACCGAATGCGCAGCGCATTCGCCTTCTATCCGACAACAAGAGCGGGGCGTGACATGCGATGCTATGACGAGATGCGTCATCATGACG
Organism: Paraburkholderia nemoris; assembly: GCF_905221015.1. Lineage (NCBI taxonomy): Bacteria > Pseudomonadati > Pseudomonadota > Betaproteobacteria > Burkholderiales > Burkholderiaceae > Paraburkholderia > Paraburkholderia nemoris. Next base: position 74,993 of record NZ_CAJNBO010000014.1, read on the forward strand.
ATGCCGTGCGGCCACACTACGCGCGCTTTGAGCGGTGGCTGGTAAAGCAGGGCAATGAGGCGATTGCACGCAAGCGTGCGGAAGCCGACCTGCTGTTCCGCCGGGTCGGTATCACCTTCGCGGTGAACGGCGATTTGTCCGGCACCGAGCGGCTGATTCCCTTCGATCTGATTCCACGCATCATTCCGCGCAGCGAATGGCAGACGCTGGAAGCCGGTTTACGCCAGCGGGTGCAGGCGCTCAATCTGTTTATCCACGACGTCTATCACGATCGCAACATCGTGCGTGCCGGGATCGTGCCGGCCGAACAGGTCTATACCAACGCGCAATACCGGCCTGAAATGCAGGGCGTCAACGTGCCGCTCGGTGTTTACGCGCATATCGCCGGCGTCGACGTGGTGCGCGCAGGCGACGAAGGCGAGTTCTACGTGCTCGAAGACAACCTGCGGGTGCCGTCGGGCGTGTCCTATATGTTGGAAAACCGCAAGATGATGATGCGGCTTTTCCCCGAGCTGTTCGTGCAGAACCGCATTGCGCCGGTCGCGCATTATCCCGATCTGCTGCTCGACACCCTGCGCTCGGTGGCGCCCGAAGGCGTCGACGATCCGGTCGTGGTGGTGCTCACGCCGGGCATGTACAACTCAGCGTATTTCGAGCACACCTTCCTCGCGCAACAGATGGGTGTCGAACTGGTGGAAGGCAAGGATCTGTTTGTCGACGACAACTATGTGTTCATGCGCACCACGCAGGGACCGAAGCGCGTCGACGTGATCTATCGCCGCGTCGACGACGATTTTCTCGATCCGCTCGCTTTTCGCAACGATTCGGCGCTGGGCGTGCCGGGTCTGCTGACCGCCTATCGAGCCGGACGTGTCGCGTTGGCGAACGCCATGGGCACCGGTATCGCCGACGACAAATCGATCTACCCGTACGTGCCGGAAATGATCGAGTTTTACCTCGGCGAGAAGCCGATTCTCAACAACGTCCCCACGTTCCAGTGCCGCAAGGCCGACGATCTCGCGTACACGCTCGCGCATCTGCCCGAGCTGGTCGTGAAGGAAGTGCACGGTGCGGGCGGCTACGGAATGCTGGTGGGACCGGCGTCGACGAAAGCCGAAATCGAATCGTTCCGGGAGCGCCTGATTGCGCGGCCCGCGGGTTATATCGCGCAGCCTACGCTCGCGTTGTCGGCATGTCCGACGTTTGTCGAATCCGGCATCGCGCCGCGCCATATCGACTTGCGGCCCTTCGTGCTGTCGGGCAAGAGCGTAACGATGTGCGCGGGTGGTCTGACGCGCGTGGCGCTGCAGGAGGGCTCCCTCGTCGTGAATTCGTCGCAGGGAGGCGGGACCAAAGATACGTGGATGGTCGACTGACGCGGTTGCCAATGCGGTTGCTCATGCTGGCGTTTGTTCAGCAATTCATGCAACCGCACCCGCAACCCAACGTGCCGGCGAAGTAGTCGAACCGCCGCCGGTGCACACGGATAACCAGCGCGAGCCTTTTTACTTTTACCAGGGTCTCGCGTCATCAGATACGGAACGCCGTCATGCTAAGCCGAACCGCCGATCACCTCTTCTGGATGGCCCGCTACATGGAGCGCGCGGAGAACACCGCCCGCATGCTCGACATCAACCTGAAGGCGTTGCTGCTGCCGCAAACGCCCGAACAGGAGGCGCGCGCACAACGCTCGGTGCTGCGCATTTCCGAGCTCGAAAGCGCCTTCGCGCAGCGCTACGATGAACCGACCCGCGAACATGTGCTCGATTTCATGGTGGCTGATGCAAACAATCCGTCGAGCATTCACTCGTGTTTGCAGGCCGCGCGCGAAAACGCCCGCGCCGTGCGCGGCACGTTGACGACCGAATGGTGGGAAACCATCAACGACACCTGGCTCGAATTCAACGAACGCAGCCAGTCTGGTCAGGCGGTGAGCAATCCGGGCGCGCTATTCGAGTGGGTGAAGTTCCGCTCGCATCTGTCGCGCGGCGTGACGATCGGCACCGCGTTGCAGGACGACGCGTTCTTCTTCACGCAACTCGGCACCTTCCTCGAACGCGCCGACAACACCGCGCGGATTCTCGACGTGCGCTTTGCCGACGTCGAGCCGAATTCACGCGATGCCGCGCGCCAGCTCGAAGACTTTTACTACTGGACCTCGATTCTCAGTTCGGTGTCGGCGCTGGAGATTTATCGCAAGGTGTATCGCGATGTCGTCACGCCGGCGCGGGTGGTCGAATTGATGATCCTGAACCAGCAGATGCCGCGCTCGCTGCTGGCTTCGCTCGAAGGCGTCTGCACGAATCTGGCGATGCTCCGCACGCCCGGCTCGAACCAGTGCGAGCGGTTCGCCGGCAAGCTGCGCGCCGAACTGGTGTATTCCGACATCCGGCAGATTTTCGAAGCCGGCCTGCACGCCTATCTGACACAGTTCCTTGCTCGCGTGTTCGAGCTCGGCAATCTGGTTGCGCGTACCTATCTGATGTTGCCAGTCGCCTGACGGAGTTCTTTTTATGTACCTGACGATCCGCCACGACACGTCCTATCGCTACGAAGCGACTGTCCATTATTCGATCCAGCAACTGCGTCTGACGCCGGCAAGCGGCGCCTCGCAGGTGGTGCGGCGCTGGAGCATCGATGCGCCCGGCAAGCTCGACGCCACCTTCGACGCCTACGGCAATGTGCTGCATACGCTCGTCATCAACAAGCCGCACAGCGAGATTCGTCTGCACGTAGCGGGCGAAGTGGACACGATTGCACTGAAAGATGGTCAATTGCCCGACGCGGTCGGCCCGATTCCGCTCGAGCATTTCACCTGCTCGACGCGTCTCACCGAGGCCGATGCGGCAGTCCGGGAGCTGGCCGCATCGGTGCCGAGCCTGGCGACTTCCGGCAATCTGATCGAGTTGGCGGAACAGATCGTGCAGCGCGTGAAGTACAACACCGGCATCACCGAAGTCACCAGCACGGCCGCCCAGGCGCTCGCGCTCGGCAACGGCGTGTGCCAGGACCACGCGCATCTGATGCTGGCCTGCTGCCGCGCGCGCGGCATCCCGGCGCGTTACGTGAGCGGCTACATCGAACCCGGCGACGTGAGCGGCGGAGTAAGTCCCCTTGGGGCGGACCACGGCGCGAGCCATGCATGGGTCGACGTGTGGCTCGACGGCAAGGGCTGGATTTCCGTCGACGTCACGCATGCCGCGTTTGCCAGCGAGATCTATTGCCGGCTCGCCGTGGCGCGCGACTACGAAGCCGCCGCACCGGTGCGCGGCCGGCGGATCGGTGGGCTGGAGGAGCAGTTGAAGGTGTCCGTCACGGTCAGCGGGCAGATGCCGCAATAGCATGGCGGGGCGGGGACTGATGGTCGACTCGACAGGATGCCGGGGCTGCATGACAGGCCGCCCGCGGCCGCCTCGGTGATCACGTCACATGACAGCTCGCCGGAAGGGCTCGCGAGGCGTTTAAGTGAGCGTCAGCCCGCATAGCCATTCAGATTCGGCGCGCGGCGGCCGTAAAACGGGCTAAGGCGCATGCGCGCCGCATTACAATAGCGCCGTTCAGTCGTTTTTTGCGGGTACTTTTCCTTATGACTTACTGTGTAGCGATGTCCGTCGACGACGGGCTCGTGTTCCTGTCGGACACGCGCACCAATGCGGGCGTCGATCACATCAGCACCGCGCGCAAGATGTCGGTGTTCGAGCAGCCAGGCGAACGCATGCTTGTGCTGCTGGGCGCCGGCAACCTGTCGCTCACGCAAGCGGTGCTGCACGAGCTGTCCGAGCCCGTCGATCCTTCGCAGCCCACGCTCTGGAGCGCGCCGACCATGGCCGACGCGGCTCGCGTGATTGGCCGCGCGGTCCGCCGCGTGCATCAGCGCGAAGCCGATGCGTTGCAGGAATTCGGCGTCGAATTCAATTGCAGCTTTATTCTCGGTGGCCAGATCGCCGGCAACCGGCCGCGCCTGTTCATGATCTACGCGGCGGGGAATTTCATCGAAGCGTCGGCCGTGAATCCGTATTTCCAGATCGGCGAGGCCAAGTACGGCAAGCCAATCATCGATCGCGTGCTGACGCCGTCCACGCCGCTCGACGAAGCGGCCAAGTGCGCACTGATTTCGATGGATTCGACGCTGCGTTCGAATCTCTCGGTCGGGTTGCCACTGGATCTGCTGGTGTACGAGAAAGATTCGCTGCATGTCACGCGCTTTGTCTCGATCGATCACGACAACGCGTACTTCGAGATGATTCACCGCACGTGGGGCGAGCGGCTGCGTCAGGTATTTGGCGAGATTCCCGATCCGGACTGGCAGGAATCGCCCGATGTGCCGCTGCTGCAGCGCGAGCGTGCATTGGTGCTGCATCGCGCGCCGGTGGGGGCGGACGGTGTGGAGCATGAGCTCGATGCGAAGCCGGCGCAGACATTGGCGCAGGCGGAAAAGGGCAAGGCCCAGCGGCGCTAGGCGGTTTCAGTTGAGGGTAGGCTGGCCACACTAGGGACTGCAGCCGGCATCTGGATCGTACGGATTGTGCGTTGTGTAAAAACGGCTGTGCGCATCACATCAAAGTCGTCACGAGCCTGCTAGGGGCTTGCTGGCGGCCTTTTCTGTTGCATCGTCCGTTCAGTGGATCACGATGGACGTGCGGCGCGTGCGCGGTTGTCCGTCTATCCGCTACGTGTTTTGCGTATGCCAGGGTTCGCGCGCATGCGCCAGAACCAGCAGACGAAAAAAAACCAGCCACCGGCTTGCGCCCGTGGCTGATTTTCAACTGCATGTTGCTTCAGCAGTTGCTCAAGTTCGATTAGAACTTGTGGCGGATGCCCAGGCTAACCATTTCTTGCGAGTTGGAAGCCGAGTTGTTGCCGTACGAACCGATCGATGCAACAGCCGGGACCACCGAGGTGGGCGAGGTACGTTGTTGGCCGCTTGCGTGTTGCCATGCGCCGACCAGGTAGATGTCCGTGCGCTTCGACAGGTTGTAGTCGCCGCCCAGGGAAACCTGGTTATACGTTGCGCTCGTGTCGCCCGTACCCTTCGTGTAGATGTAGCCCACGCCCACCAGCATAGCCGGCGTTGCCTGGTAGCCAAAGTACACGCCGCCGACGTTGAACTTCTCGGTCGAACCGAAGCCCGAATTCGCATCCGGCTTGTATTGTGCATTGCTGTAGCGCAGGTTGACCGTGAACGGGCCTGTCACGTATTGCGCTGCGACCGAAGCGATACCGATCGACTTCGCTCCTGCGTAGGCCGAGTTGACCTGGCTGTCGAACGTGGCGTCCGACGTGGCCGTGGTGCTCCAGGACGTGCGCGTAGCCGTCGCGTTCGAGTTGTCGGCGCGGAAGTAGCCTGCAGCGACGCTGAACGGACCCGTTGCATACGTTGCAGCGGCCGACCACGTTTGACCCGAACCCGTCGAGCCAGCCACGCCGCCCAGAGCGTACATACCTTCGAACTGGAAGCCGCCCCACACCGGCGAGGTGTACTTGACGGCGCTGTTCGTGCGCGAAGAGTTGTCGTTGTTGTCGACGTCGCCCGGTGTGGTGAAGGTGGAACCGAAGTAGTTGTCAGCCGTCAGCCCCTGAACCAGGTCGACCACCGGGTCGTACTGACGACCCAGCGTGACCATACCCCACTGATCGCCCGTCAGGCCGACGTAGGCTTGGCGACCGAACATACGGTTGCCTTGACCCAGCTTGCCGGTGTTCACGTCAAAGCCGTTTTCCAACTGGAAGATTGCCTTCAGGCCACCGCCGAGGTCTTCCGTGCCCTTCAGGCCAAAACGATCGCCTTGCAGGTTGCCGGCGTACATCGCGACCAGATTTTTGTTCGCACCGCCGGGAGTGGCCGTCGTGTTATGAACGTACTGGATCGACTCGTCGATCAAACCGTAAAGGGTAACGCTGCTTTGAGCATGCGCCATGCCGGTGACGCCCAGAAGCGCCAGCGAGAGGGTAGACAGTGCGACTCGTTTCATCCATTTCTCCACGCAGATGATTAGTTTGTTGTTGCGGAAAGGAGAATAGCTCACTGCCTCAACCGGCAAGAACCGGAAAAAAAAGAGTGTCTCCAAAAACCGACAAACGACGCAAAGCCTTGTATTTAAAGCCCGTTAACGATTGTTGCTATTTCCGCAATATTGATTGGTTGACCGCGCATTATTGTTGTTTTGTTGACAGTGAAGGCCTTGCCACCCTCAATTTAGACACTTGTTTGAATGGCCTTTGTAATCTAGTCGTCTAGCTGTTCTCGCCGCTTTGCAGTATCCATATAAAAACGGAGCCGGGTTTCGCTTGACGGACGCGCTAGACAGAATTTATGCGTTGTGGGCAGGCCGCAACCGCTGCGGTTGCAACCCTTGGGGCAGATTCGACGCGGAAGTGTGTGGTCGTGGGCCGCCGCCCGCTTCATTCTTCACGCGCTACGGACGTTATCGTCCCCCGCTGCGGCGCGCCACAGCCGCGGCGGCCAGTCCGGCCGCTGCCGCAAACAACACCGAAGTCCACGGATGCCGTTTGACGTAACGATCAGCGGCTGCGGCCGTGCGGCCCGCTTCGACCAATGTGACCGCGGCGGCATGTGTCGCTTGCGCTTCGGCAAGGACGACAGTGCGGCCGATCTTGACCGCGGTTGCCCGCGCTGAAGTCTTTTTGCGCGGTTCCCGCAGTGGTAGAGCTGACGCTGGCGTTGCTGCGGCACGCGCCGCGGCGGCAGCCGCTCCGGTTGCTGGCGCAAGCCCGGCAGCGGCGGTTTCGCGGTTGTCCACGTGAGGGACAGCATCGGCCGATACCGTCGATGCCGCCAGCACCGAAGCAAGCATGGCGCGGCTGCCCGGCGGCGAGTCTTCCTGCATGCCCCAGCCGCCGCGCGGATCGTGCATGCGCCCGCGCGCCGCCGAAAACTCCGCACCGAGCAGCAGCACGGCGGCCGAGAAGTACAGCCACATCAGCAGCACGGCCAGCGAACCGGCCGCGCCGAACGAGCTCGCCATCCCGGCATGCGCGATATACAGCGCGAACAGTTTCTTGCCCGCCGAGAACAGCACAGCCGCGACGACCCCGCCGACGAACGCATCGCGCCACTGCACCTTGGCGTCCGGCAGAAACTTCAGCAGTCCGGCAAACGCAAAGGCCAGCACCAGCAGGCCGACGCCGAGTTGCAGCAGGTTGCCGATCATCACATACGGCGAGTTGCCCCACAGCCATTTGCCGATAAATGTGATGACCGTATCGAGCACCAGCGAGACGATCAGCAGGAAGGCGACGCCGAGCACGAGGCCGAACGAAATCAGCCGCACGCGCACCATCGCAATCACGCTCGACGAGCGCGGCCCGGTATACGGCCACACCAGATTGAGCGCGCTATTGAGCGATGAGAAGGTAGCCGAGGCGCCGATCGCCAGCATCGAGAACGAAATGATTGCCGCGATACCGCCGGCGCTGCCGCTGTGATGAGCGTTCTCGACGATCGTTTGCACGCCCGCGGCGGCCTGGTCGCCGAGCAGGCCGTGAATGTGGGTGAACAGTTCGCCGCGCGCGGCGGCGGCGCCGAAGAACCAGCCTGCCACGGCGATCACCATGACCAGCGTGGGCGCGAGCGAGAAGGCCGCATAGAAGGCGATGCTGGCGGCCATGGCCGCGCAGCGGTCGTCGGCAAACTGTTTGAAGGCGCCGATTGCCCAATTGGCCTGCCTGCGCGCTACCAGTTGGAGGTTCTCGGCGGAGAGCGTGTCGATGTCCATGGTCGTGTTTCTCAAGGGGGTACTGGCGCGAGAAGCAGAGAAGCAGAGAAGCGCCGCGTGCGTGCCGCTGAGCTCGCCTCAATGCGAGCATTGACAGCCTCCACATCGACGCCTTTCGCAAACCTTGTGCCTGTCACTATAACAAGCGCTTCATGCCCATGCGCGTGATACGCCGCAAGCGTGTGTGCCGTTAGAATGCCGATGGACCTTCACACTTTTATCGCTATGCACTCGCACGAACTCGTCAAGCAACTGGATATCATCCCCGCGGAACAACTGGGCGCGCATTTGCCCGCGCATGTCGTCGAGAATCTGCCGGCCCAGGGCGTGACCGTATTTGCCGTCAGCGACGACGCTTCGGACACCGTCGAATTCAGCGCGCGCTACGGCTTCGGCCTTGAAGACTGCGCCAACACGATCGTGGTCCGCTACAAGAAGGAGGGCGCCGAGCATTACGCGGCGCTGGTCTCGCTGGGGTCGCTGCGTCTGGACATCAATGGCGCGGTAAAGGCGGCGCTGGGCGCGCAGCGCCTTTCGTTCGCCAAACGGGAAGCCGCCGTGGAGCATAGCGGGATGGAGTTTGGCGGAATTACGGCCTTCGGCTTGCCGGAAGACTGGCGCGTTCTCGTCGATGCCGCGGTCATGGAGCGTGCTCAGATCGTGATGGGGGCAGGGGTGCGGGCGGCCAAGTTGCTGTTGGCGCCCGAGGTGCTGAAGCAGTGGCCGCGCTGTGAAGTTGCCTCGCTTGCGCTGCCGGCCGAGTGAAGGTTCGGGGCGCCGCAGCCCCGGCAAGCAGCACCAGTCACGCTCAACCCCATCGGTCGACGCACGCAGGCATCAATCAAACGCTGAAGTTTTCCCCCGCTCCGCCGTTATTCCGAAGATTGACATGAACAGTTACGGTGTCCGTCCGCGCGGCGCCCGACTATAAGTAGAAAGGAATACGGAGATGGAACGCTTTCGCCTGAAAGTGCGGCTTTGGCTCGCGCTAGCGGTAATGTGCATGGGAATTCTGGCCATTGGCCTGTGGGGCGCGTTCAAAACGCGCGACACGATGATCGCCAACCGGCAGGCCGAGCTGAAAAGCGTAGTGAGCGTGGCCTACAGCGTGCTGGATCGCTATAACGGCCTCGTCGCGGCCGGCACGATGCCGCTCGCCGACGCGCAACGCACGGCCATGGCCGACCTGCGCGCGATGCGCTACGACGGCGCCGGCGGCTACCTCGTGCTCGAGGACGCGCATGCAAGAGTGCTGATGCACGGCGTGCGGGCCGATCTCGAAGGCAAGGACATGAGTGGCTTCACGGACCCGCAAGGCCGTCACGTGTTCAAGGACGGCTCGGATCTCGCCCAGCGCGAAGGCGAAGGCTTCATTCACCTGCAGTTCCTGAAGCCGGGCTCCAATCAGATGGCGCCGAAGATCAACTACGTGCGGCTCTACAAGCCATGGGACTGGACCATCGTCACCGGTGTGTTCACCGACGACATCGACGCCGTGTTTTACACCACCCTCATGCAGTACGTCGGCGCCGCGCTGATTCTGTGTCTGGTGGTGGGGCTCGTGATCGGTGTGATCCTGCGCAGCATCTTGCGGCAACTCGGCGGTGAACCGGCTTACGCAGCGCAGATCGCTTCACGTATCGCCGATGGCGACCTCGATGTGGTCGTCGAGACGAAAGCCGGCGACAACGTTAGCCTGCTCGCCGCGATGCAGCGCATGCAGCATCGACTCGCGCAGGCGATCATGCAGATTCGCAGCGGCGCAACGCTGATTTCGACGGTGTCCAACGAGATCGCCGCCGGCAACGCGGACCTGTCGCGCCGCACGGAACAGCAGGCAACCGCGCTCGGCGAAACCGCTTCCAGCATGGAGCAGATTACCGCGACCGTGAAGCAGAATGCCGACAACGCCAAGCAGGCCAGTCAACTGGCGCACAACGCCTCGGAGACGGCGGCGCGCGGCGGTGAAGTGGTGGGCCAGGTGGTCGAGACGATGCGAGGCATCTCGCAGTCATCGCACCGGATCGGCGACATCATTGGCGTGATCGAGGGGATCGCATTTCAGACCAACATTCTTGCCTTGAACGCGGCCGTCGAAGCGGCGCGCGCCGGTGAGGAAGGGCGCGGCTTTGCGGTGGTGGCCGGCGAAGTGCGCAGCCTCGCGCAGCGCAGCGCGGCGGCGGCCAAGGAGATCAAGACGCTGATCGAAGAATCGGCCGCGCAGATCGAAGGCGGCTCGCAGTACGTGGGCCGGGCCGGTGAAACGATGCAGGAAGTGGTGCATGCGGTGCGCCGCGTGACCGACATCATGGGCGAGATCAGCGCGGCGTCGGTCGAGCAAAGCTCGGGCATCGAGCAGGTCAACATTGCGGTGGCGAGCATGGATCAAACGACCCAGCAGAACGCTGCATTGGTGGAAGAGGCCAGCGCGTCGGCCGACGTCCTGAAAGCACAGACCGGGCAACTCGCGGCTGCGATTGCCGTGTTCACGCTGCCGGAAGGGGCGTGAACAGCGCGGGGGAACACGAGGGCACACGAGGCACGAGGTAGAGACTGAATGCCGTGGACAAGGTGACACGGTGGCCAGGCGGAATTGTAAAACGGGTGAGTTTTACCGCGACCTGGTCAATATGACTGGTGAGGCTGACTGGTGATGACTGGTGATACGAGCAGCGCTGTGATCCTGGTGCGCGTGACGCCGCCTGATGGAGGCGTCACGCAACCCGCTGCATGACAGCGCCTGATACTGCACTAACGAGCGCGCGCTCAGATGATCAGACGCGAGACCTTGGTGCCTTCGAGCGACACACCGGCCATCAAACCGCCGTTCGTCAGCACAAACGCTTCGACCGGGCTGGTGGCGGTCGACGTATCGACAGCGCCATTCGCACCGACCTTCAGGACGGCGACCGTTGCATCGGCCCCTGCTGCCCAACCCTGGCTGCTGAGGAATTTGTCCAGCGCCTCCTGCGTCATGAACAGGAACACCAGTGCTTTGGACTGCGCGCCGATCTGCAAACCGAACGAGCCCGCGACGGTGCTGTAGTAGCCCGTTGTGCGTCCGCCGACGCGCAACGCCCCTTCGCCGTATTGCCCGCCAACCCAGAAGCCCGCGGAAATCACCGACGGGAACACGAGCACGCCGCGCGCCTTGGCGACCAGTTCACGCGAGCCGGTGACGTTCGCATAGAGACGCGACAAGGTGGAATCGACGCCGGCGTTGATCGTGTCGCGCTTGCCGGCGTTCGCCGACGGCGACGCGCTCGAGGATGGCGACGTGGTCGTGCAGCCGGCGAGGCCAAGACCCGCCGTAGCCAAAGCGGCGCTCGTGGTCATGATGAAATGTCGTCTGCGCATAATTGTTCTCCAGGTGCGTAGTGAAGATTGTGTTTTCTTGTCTGACAGTGAGTGCCGTGACGCCGGCACACGCGTACGTCTGCAGCCCGTACGCCTGCTAATCAGCATTTAGCGTGCCTGACGCCGCAGCCTGTGTATAGACAACCGTCATGCGCTGACGTTCGCGAGGAGCTTCACGGTGTTCAACGCCGCGTCGCCCCTCAACCTCCTCCTCGATCCCTACGCCGCCGGGCGGATATTTTGATTGTGGCGGAACAGATTGTGCGGATCGTAGCGGTTCTTCACGGTGGCGAGACGCGCGTAGTTCGGCCCATACGCGTCCGCGATGCGGCCGCCTTCCTCCTGCGTCATGAAGTTGACGTACACGCTGCCTAGCGCGAACGGTGCGGCTGCGTCGAAGAAAGCGCGAGCCCAGGCAACGCAGCGCTCGTCATCGCTTGCGTCGTCCCAACGGCCGTGCACGTTCATTGCATATTTCGTGTCGCGGCTGGAATAGGCCGTGGCTTCGACCGGCACCCGGCTCGTCTGCGCGCCGATCTGGCCGAAGAAGATTTCGCATTGCGGTGACGGCAGCTTGCCGATCGCATCGAGCAGCGCGTCGATGAGACCGTCCGATATTTTGTCGAGATTGTGCGACTTCCAGTAGTTACGAGCGCCCGGCGTGAGCAGGGGATCGAACGCCTGTTGCCACATGGCGTACGGCATCGGCCCGAGATGTTCGCCGACCGGCGTGCCGAAGCCGCGTACGGCCTCCACCACGGACGGCCCGTTTTCGATGGGGCCCGAGTAGCACATCGCGAATACGATGACCGGTTTGCCATGCACTTCGGGCGGCAGGAACGGCAGCGGCGGCGCAAGCCGTAGAACGGCCCATACGCTCAGCTCCTCCGGCATCTGTTCCGCAGCCGTACGATATTGGAGCAGGGCATTTTTCGCCTGATCGATCGGCAGCACGACGAGGCCGCCGTACACGAGCGGCCCGACCGGATGCAGCGCAAACTCGAAGCGCGTCACGACGCCGAAATTGCCGCCGCCACCGCGAATCGCCCAGAACAGATCGTCGTGCGAGTCCGCGCTTGCGTGCAGCAACTCGCCGTCGGCGGTGACTACGTCTGCTGAAATCAGATTGTCGACGGTCATGCCGTATCGGCGGCTCAGCCAGCCGAACCCGCCACCTAGCGTCAGACCTGCCACGCCGGTGGTCGAGTTGATGCCAAGCGGCGTGGCGAGTCCGAATGCTTGCGCTTCGTGGTCGAAATCGGCGAGCGTAGCGCCAGGCTCGACATACGCGCGCTTCGCGACCGGATCGATGAATACGGATTTCATCTGCGACAGATCGATCACGAGGCCGTCGTCGCAGAGTGCGGTGCCGGCGATGTTATGGCCGCCGCTATGCACAGCCAGCGGCAGATTATTGTCGCGCGCGAATGCTACGCCGCGGCGCACGTCGGCGACGCCGGCGCAGCGCAGAATCAGCGCCGGATGCCGGTCGATCATTGCATTCCAGATGCTGCGGGCCTCGTCGAAACCCGCTTCGCCGGGCCGCAACAGTTCGCCTCGGATCGCGGCTTTGAGTTCTTCAGCGGCGCTGCTGGACACGCTTACCATGACATACCTCCAGACATAATAGGAGACGCTTTCGGGACACCAATCAGCTGAACAAAGCAAATTGAAAGCGTCTGGACAGGTTCGAGTTGCGTCCAGTAAACGGTCCTGCTTCGGTAAGTCAAACGAAGGTAAACCCGCGTCCACGATCGACACCGCGGGAAGGCACGTGCGGCAAGTGTTCGCGCGCCGCGGCACGAGTCATGGCTGTCACGACTGCTGCGTATGGTGCAAATGCTCCGGGAAAAGACCGCGAGAGGAAGTGTTGGTTGCGCGCCGCGGTGGTGGCTGCGCGGCGACACTTTTGTGGACAAGCGGTGGCCCTTTCGTTTGCGTGCCGTGCGGAGGAGTCGATTTACATGCGGTTTCGCACGGAGGAATATGCCCGTATCGACTCGTTTACGACCAATCGCTGGGGAGGCGTGATGTCCATGCAAGCTCTTGTTCTCAGGCAGCACAACGGCCCGCTCGAACTGACCGAGCTACCGCGCCCTGAGCCTGCGCGCGGTGAGGTGCTGGTGCGAATCGCCGCGAGCGGCCTGAATCCGCTCGACACCAAGATCCGCGCCGGCGCCGCCGGGCACGCGAAACATCCATTGCCGGCGGTGCTGGGGATCGACATGGCCGGCGTCGTCGAGGCGGTGGGTGCGGGTGTCGAGAGGCTCAAGGCGGGTGATCAGGTGTACGGAATGACCGGTGGCGTGGGTGGCCTGCAAGGGTCACTGGCGCAATACGCATCGGTTGATGCGGATCTGCTGGCCTTGAAACCGTCCAATCTCTCGATGCGCGAAGCCGCTGCGCTGCCGCTTGCTTTCATCACGGCGTACTCGGGCATTGTCGATCGTGCGCATCTGCAGGCAGGGCAAACGGTGCTCGTGCACGGCGGGGCGGGTGGTGTCGGGTACGTCTCAGTGCAGTTGGCGCTCGCGCTGGATGCGAAGGTCTTTACGACAGTGAGCGAGCGCGACCGCAGCGTGGTGGAGGCGCTCGGTGCCAGGCCGATCGACTACCGTGCACAGTCGGTCGAACAATATGTCCAGTCTGCGACGGATGGCGTGGGTTTCGACCTGGTTGTCGATACGGTCGGCGGAGCGACGCTCGACGCATCGTTTGCCGCCGTGAGGCATTTCGGCCATGTGGTGAGCGCGCTCGGCTGGGGCACGCATGTGCTAGCACCGCTGTCGTTTCGCGAAGCCACCTACTCGGGCGTGTTCACGCTCCATGCGTTGCTTTCGGGAAAAGGCCGCGCGCATCACGGTGAGATGCTGCGTGTGGCGGCGCGGCTTGCTGAAGAAAACAGGCTCGCGCCGCGCCTCGACGCGCGGCGCTTTGATCTGGGCACCGCGCAGCTTGCTTATGAAGCACTGGTTGATGGTAGCGCGCGAGGCAAGGTTGTGGTCGAGGTGGGCTGAGCGGAACGTTGCTGCGCTTTTGGATTAACCCTTCACGAGTCCGCCGTCCACGATCAGATTTTGACCCGCGACTGCACGCGCCCACGGCGACAGGAAGAACAGCACGGCGTCGGCGAACTCTTCAGGCGTCGTGACACGCCTTACCGGTGTCGAACTGGCGATCAGGTCGAAGCCGCGCGAGCGCATGCCCGCGGCGGCCGCTTGCATCGCATTGAGCGCGCCCTTGAGTGAGCCGTCCAATTGCTGCTGGAAACGCGCCCAGTCGATTGAGTCGATTTTCGGGCGGGCGTCGCCGTCGAACTGAAAGTCGGCCAGCGCATTGTTGACCACCGACACGATGGGCTGCCCGGTTTGTGCCTGCGCCGTTTCGAACAGGCGCGCGACCGCGGCCGCATCGGTCACGTCCGCCTGGATCGGCAGGACACGATCGCCGAATTCGTCCCGCAGCGCGTGAGCCAGCGTTTCGCTCTTGCGGTAATTCACCACGACGCCGGCGCCTTCGCGTACCAGTGCGCGTGTGATCGCGGCGCCGAGTCCGCGAGCGCCGCCCGTTACCAGCACCCATTGTTCGGATAAAAGCATTTCTCTTCCTGTTGCCGATGAGGTTGCGATCTGCCTATTGTCGCCTGATTCCGTTTTCTCGCTCGCTTCTCCGCCGAAACTGCTCACGCCTGGGTAAATAGTTTGTTTGCGTCAGTTCGAATCATCTGATGAAGCGATCCGGAAGTGAAGTAAAAATAATAGTTTGGACTGCGTATCTAGAGATGAGATTTTCCGACGTTTTTAAGAAACGGTAATTAACGATATTTGACAGTCGTGCTGCGCAATTAATCGGAAACAGGCCGGCAATCTCGCATTGCGTGGGGTAGCGCACGGTCATTGGATGGCGCTCCGCATAACTTCAATCTCCATCGGGCCCCTGCTGTGCTCTTTTCAAGCCTTTGTTCGCGCACAGCCAGTCGCTTCTCCCGGATCACGTCAAATCGGACTGGGACTATCTGCGGATGAGATGCCGGGCGTCGCGCGTTTTTCGTGCGGCGCGAGGCAATGTCGACTGGGCTTTGAAGTTTCATTTTTTAACAGCGAACAGAGATTCACGTTTTATCTGGATCTGTTTTTTGATTTGTATGATTAGGAGAAAGAAATGAAAAAGCAAAACGGGGACATGCGGACGTTGGGGACAAGCAAAGCGGTATTGGCAATTGCTGTGGGTCTTTATGCGGCGATGGCGGGTGCTCAAACGAATCCGGCTGCACCTGTGGCGCCGTCCGCAAGTTCGACGAAGCTGATGGTTGCGCAAGCATTGCCGATCGATTGTCCGTTATTCGACACGCTCGGCTGCAAGAAGGACGACGGTGGATTGCGGGCGTTTGGTGGGAGTGGAGTGGCCGCGGCTGCCGCTGGGGGGCTGGGGTCGACATCGGCTTCGGGCTCGCAGAACAGCAATGGCAGTGGGACTTCGTCGACCGGAGTGGGCGCTAACGGTAGCGGAGGCGGCTCGACGTCCGGCGCGTTGGGACTCGGTGCCGGGAGTGCGGGGAGCGGTGGTGGGGGGAAGGGTGGGACGGGTGGTGGTGGGACGGGTGGTGGTGGAACGGGTGGTGGCGGGACGGGTGGTGGCGGGACGGGTGGTGGCGGGACGGGTGGTGGCGGGACGGGTGGTGGTGGAACGGGTGGTGGCGGGACGGGTGGTGGCGGGACGGGTGGTGGTGGAACGGGTGGTGGCGGGACGGGTGGTGGCGGGACGGGCAGTGGTGGGACGGGCAGTGGTGGGACGGGTGGTGGTGGGACAGGCAGTGGCGGGACAGGCAGTGGTGGAACTGGCGGAAATGGTGACGGCGGCCACGGAGATGGCGGCCATGGCGATGGCGGCCATGGTGATGGTGGCCATGGTGACGGCGGCCATGGCGATGGCGGTCACGGAGATGGTGGCCATGGTGACGGCGGCCACGGCGATGGTGGTCACGGAGATGGCGGCCATGGTGATGGCGGCCACGGCGACGGTGGCCATGGCGACGGCGGTCACGGTAGCGGTGGTCACGGAGATGGCGGCCATGGTGATGGTGGCCACGGCGACGGCGGCCACGGCGATGGCGGTCATGGTGACGGTGGCCATGGCGACGGTGGCCATGGCGACGGCGGCCACGGCGATGGTGGTCACGGAGATGGCGGCCATGGTGATGGTGGCCACGGCGACGGCGGCCACGGCGATGGCGGTCATGGTGACGGTGGCCATGGCGATGGTGGCCACGGCGATGGCGGTCATGGTGACGGTGGCCATGGAGACGGCGGTCACGGTAGCGGTGGTCACGGAGATGGCGGTCACGGTGACGGTGGCCACGGCGATGGCGGCCACGGCGATGGTGGTCATGGTGACGGTGGCCATGGAGACGGCGGTCATGGTAGCGGTGGTCACGGAGATGGCGGCCATGGTGATGGTGGCCACGGCGACGGTGGTCATGGAGATGGTGGCCACGGTGACGGCGGTCATGGCAACGGTGGCCACGGAGACGGCGGCAAAGGCGACGGTGGTCATGGAGATGGTGGCCACGGTGACGGCGGTCATGGCAACGGTGGCCATGGAGACGGCGGCAAGGGCGACGGCGGTCACGGCGACGGCGGCAAAGGCAGCAGCGGCCAGGGCCATGGCGGCGGCTTCGGCGGCGGTGGCGGCCAAGGTGGCGGTTACGGCGGCGGCCACGGCCACGGCCACTAACGCATCTTGCAATCCTTAGCGCGCGGGCGGCCGACAAACGGCCGCCCGCGCCGCTTCAATCACCTGCCTTCTTAAGTTCAAAAAACATCCACTCGACGCGACCCACAAAAACACAAACAACATCCGCCTGATAAAGTGCCGTCCATGATTAAATGCCAGGTCACGCTAACCGCGTAAAACGCCAAAGCCAGCCCTCGGCGGTCACACCGCATCAGTCCATTCACAACGGAGCCCGCGTTGAACAACAAACAGGTCTCACTACCGCAAGCACCATTGCGAATTGCGGCGGCGCAAGCGCAACCGGTTTCCGGTGACGTCACGGCGAACATCGCCAGAACAGTCGAACTGACCCGCATCGCCGCCGACCGCGGCGCGAAACTGGTGGTCTTTCCCGAGAAATTCCTAAGCGGCTACGAACCTGACCTGATTGCCGGCGACCCCGCGAAATACGCCTTCGACGAACACGACGCGCGACTCGAACCGATTCGGCAAGTTTGCCGCGAACGCGAGATCGCCGTAATCGTCGGTGCGGCAACACGTGGCATTGGCGGCGTAGACGGCCTTCATATTTCGTCGCTGATCTTCAACCGTTCCGGCGAGCTGATCGAGCCGTATCACAAGCAGCATCTCTATAGCGGCGAGACGAAGATTTACCGGCCCGGCACACAAGGCTGCATGCTGGAGATCGACGGATGGCGGCTCGCGCTCGGCGTATGCTACGACTCCGGTTTTCCTGAACACGCGCGCAACGCCGCTGTGAACGGCGCACACGCTTATCTGGTGAGTGCGCTCTTCAGCGTGAAGACTGGCTATCACCAGTCACGCATCTGGTTCCCCGCGCGTGCTTTCGACAACACCCTGTACGTACTCTTGTCGAATCACGTCGGCACAACCGGCGGCTGGGAAACATGCGGCGCGAGCGCGATCTGGGGCCCCTATGGCGACGTGGTATCGGAAGCGAGCCGCGATCGGGCGGAAGTGATTGCCGCGCTACTCGATCCGGCTGTACTGGCCGATGTCCGAGAGCGCGAAACAATGCTCGCGGACTTCAAGGCGCACGTCGCTGAGACGACGGGTGAGTACGTGGTTCATCGTCTGGATTAACCGCACACGCGGTAAGATCGCCCAGAGCGGGCCGTTACCATCACTCGGCGAGGATGTTGAATAAGTTCACACGAGCAATCATCCTGGCCAGAACATGCCGACCGCAGCGAGTCCCATCACTGCGGTGGCGATCCAGCCGAGCCAGCGCAACCAGCCTGTCACGACGAACTGGCCCATCACCTTGGGGCTGGCCGCCATCACCATCACGAGCACCATGATCGGCACGGCCGCGACGCCGTTGATCACCGCGCTCCAATACAGCGCTTTGATCGGGTCGAGCCGCATGAACGTGAGCGCAATGCCGCCGAGAATCGCCACCGCGATCACACCATAAAACTGCTTCGCCAGATTCACCTGCAAAGCCAGACTGTTGCGCCATTTCATCGTGCCCGCAGCCGCGTAGGCGGCCGAACCCGCCAGCACCGGCAACGCCAGCAGACCGGTGCCGATAATGCCGAGACTGAACAGCGCAAACGCGAGGTTGCCGGCAATCGGCTTGAGCGCACTGGCGGCATCGGCGGTGGTTTTTACTTCGATGTGATGCGCGTGCAGCGTGGCGGCGGCCGTGAGCATGATGAAAAACGCCACGCCGTTCGAAACGGCCATGCCGACCCACGTGTCCGTGTTGATTCGCTTCAGTTGTGCGCACGCCTGCATCGGCGCGCGCAATAGCGATTGCTGCGCTGGATTCGAGCGGATCTCCTCGACTTCCTGCGAAGCCTGCCAGAAGAAGAGATATGGGCTGATCGTCGTCCCGAGCACCGCGACCACGGTCGTCAGATAGTCGCCGGATAGTTGAACCGGCGGTTTCACGATGCTTAGCCCGACTGCTTTCCAATCAATCGGAATCACGAAGATGATGGCGACGTAGGCGAACAACGCAAGTGTCAGCCATTTGAGAATGCTCGCGTAGCGTTCGTAGGGAATGAATACCTGCATCAGAAGCGACGCCGTGCCGAACAACGCGACGTAGAGTTGGACCGGGCCGCCGATCACCAGCTTGGCGGCGGCGCCCATTGCCGCGAGATCGGCCGCGATATTGATGGTGTTGGCCGCGAGCAGTACCAGTATCGCGAGATACAAAAGAGGAGCAGGGTAGTGGCGGCGCAGATTGGTTGCGAGTCCGCTGCCCGTTACCCGTCCCATGCGCGCACTGACCAGTTGTATCGACACCATCAGCGGGTAGGTGATGAGCAACGTCCATAGCAATCCGAAGCCGAATTGCGCGCCGGCCTGCGAATAGGTGGCGATGCCGCTCGGATCGTCGTCCGCGGCGCCGGTAATCAGGCCGGGACCTAGCCGCCTCATCCACGAGCGTTCGGCGATATCTTCAACGACAAGTTCCGGTTCCAGGTTTTCAGTGGTCATGGCATCCGCCTGCGAAAGGAACCGTATTGAGGTGCCTCCATAGCGTGCGCGCCGGGTGGCGACCCTGCGTGCCGCTCGTCAGGAAGTAGCATTCTCTGTGCCACGGGCCTTGTCGCTCAACTGCCTTTGCGTTTGTGATTGCCGTCGTATCGACGGTCGGTGGCATGCAACATGTCATCCGCTACAATGACACGCACTACCCACCTGGAGACTCGCTTTGAAATCTATCGTTGCTTTGGTCGCCGCGGCTGTTCTTTCTTCGACGGCGATGGCCGCTTCCACCACTGAGAAACTGCCTTCCGGTGTAATCGTTGAACATCTTACGCAGGGCACGGGTGCCCAGCCGGCCGCAGACGATGTCGTCAAGGTCAACTATCGCGGCACGCTCGCTAACGGCACCGAGTTCGATAGCTCGGCGAAGCATGGCGGTCCGGCAACCTTCCCGCTCAATCGCGTGATTCCGTGCTGGACGCAAGGCGTGCAAAAGATGAAGGTCGGCGAAAAGGCCAAGCTGACCTGCCCGTCGGCCACGGCCTATGGCGAGCGCGGCGTTGGCCCGATTCCGCCGAATAGCGATCTGACGTTTGAAGTCGAACTCGTAGGTATCGTCAAGTAATACCGTACGAAATGCGCTGAGACTGAACCCCGCCCGGAGATCGAAGCGGGGTTTTTCTTTTTCAGAGCACTGCATTTGCTCACTGAAATCCGTTTGCGATAAAAGTCGAGCTACTCTCGCGATGATCGAACCTGACATATTGCCGATCGACTGGATCTTCTAAAAGAAAGGAAGTTCTCGCTTCACCCGGTCGCCGAAAGTCCGGTCGTCACGCAGCGCGGCACGCGCAATCAGATCACGTATGGGGTCGGCGTGGCGTATGCGTTCCGCTAAAAAGTAGTGTCGTTCTTTTTAAAGTCCTGTTGCACTCGGTCGTTTACCCTCTGCGCGTGCGGCGACACTGCAATCGCCGCTTGGCGCATTCCGGAAGATCTAGCTGTCATTCGTCATTCGTCGCGCCTCAGGAGCGTTTTCCATGAATATCGACTTTCACTACGGGGTGGTCTACATCGTCGCCCGTATCGGCGGGATGGCGCCCGCTGAGGCGCTCACGGTGGCCCATGCCTGCCAGTATGTCGACGACGCGACCACTTCAGGAATACTGCGTTTTGCCGGTGGCGAGACTTTCGAGCGCTTTGCTACGGCGCACAAGCTATTCGACTACACCAATACGGAAGACGACCAGAACCGTCTGGTGTGGACGCCATTTCATTTTCTGCCTGCCGGCGAGGGGGAGACGCTTGAAGAGAAAGCGGTGTGCCGGCCGGATAGCGCGGTTGCGCGCGAGGTGGTACGCCGGGCGATCCGGCAGCGGGGCACCGATACGGCATTGCACCGCCTGGGTGTGACGCTTCACGCGTACGTCGATACGTGGGCCCACCAGGGCTTCGCCGGTATCGAAAGCCCGATGAACCGCGTTCATATGCTGGAGGCGGAAGATTGCACGAAGGAAAGCTGGCTTGCCCGTCTTACCCGCGCCACCCGGCATCTGGTCGAACACGTCGAGGAAGATGTGCTGACGCTTGCGCTGCCCGTCGGTCATGGGGCCGCTTTGCACTATCCCGATCAGCCGTGGGCGAAATGGCATTACACCGACGGCAGAAATGAGCGCGTCGACAGGCACAATCTGCCGGAGTTCATGCAGGCGGCCGAGATGACTTGCCGTGCGGTGCGCGGCTATGTCGCGGGACGGGAAGATTTTGAATCCCAGCCCGGCCTGCCGGAAGATGTCAAAGCCGCACTCACGAAGCTTCTCGACACCAATCGGAACCTGGACGACAACAAGCGCCTGCAGACCATTTGCGAAGCGGTGAAAACCGAGGTCATTCCGGGCCTGTCGGAGTCGGTTCCCGACTATGTGGCCAAGGGGCTCGGCTCCTGGAAATATAAGGCCACCGGTTTGCAGTCCGACGACGACAGCGGGGATCGCCCCCGGTGGAGCGACATCTTTGAGAAAAGTGATTACCGGCGCTTTCACGACGCGGTCAAAGAGCACCGTTTTGTGATTACGCAGGAGATTCTGCCGGCTCGCGGATTACGGATCGCCTGAAAAGAAGACGCTTTTGCGCGTCATTTCAATAGCCGCCTCGCGGCTGCATTCATGCCATTCGTGCTCGCGCCATTGCTCGCGACGCCATTCGTGTTCACACCATTCCCGGCGTTCGCGCCACTCACGCGCGCGCCAGTCACAGCTAAAACAGCGCTGCGGGATTGGTAACGTGGGGTTACCGGCAAAAAAATGAACTGCCGCCCTTTGAATCTGCGGATGCTTGCCTATAGTAGAAGCAACTATTGCCGCATTGCACGGCGGCCGGCTTCTCTTGACATGGGTGACGGGGAAACAGAAATGACGCCATCGAATGCTGCGATCTATCAGGCTCAGGCTTGCACGCCGGATTCATTACGAACCCTTGCCACCTATCTCGAACTGGCGCTCGACGAGGGAGAAAGCGTGGTTCTGATGCGGATCGGCACGCAGGTGCGCAGTATTTATGTCGGCAATCCGTCCGGCGCGCTTGAGGATTTGACGGATCATGGCGTAGTGGCCGCCTTTCAAGCCGACGAGATGCTGGCGCTGACCCAGTTGGGACTCAACCGGATAACTGCCGACGATCAGCAGTATCGGTTCATGCGCAGTGTGAGGTATATCGCCGACCGCCAGGTTGTCGTTTTTACTCCTATTTGAGCGGCTGGCCGGCAATTGGAAAGGTTAAAGAATGCGGCTATCGAGTAGCGAGCTCGAAAGGTTCGTACTCCACGGGATACATTCCCGCGTAAACCTGATGCCGTTATAGGCGCGTAGATCTGCCTTTCTCGCGCTATTCATGGCATAGTGCGTTCGATTACCACATAAGGAGCAATCAAATGCCCACGTTAGAGCAAATCCAGGCGAAGCTTAAGAAGCTCCAGGCGCAAGCTGACGTCCTTATTGCCAGGAAAGCACAAGTCGCGGTCGACCAGATTCGCGACCTGATGCTCAAGCACGGCCTCACTACCGCAGATATCGAAGCAAAGGCAAAGGCGAGACGCGCCGCGCGCGGCTTGAATGGTCATGCTGCACCTGGCAAGGCGAAAGCCACCGGCGCGGGTAAGTCTGTGGCGAAGTACCGTGACCATAAAACCGGCGCGACATGGACAGGTCACGGGCGTGCACCGTCCTGGATTGCTGCAGTGAAAGACCGGACTCAATTCCTGATTGCAGGTGCAAGCGAATTGAAGTCCGTGGCCAAGGCAGCGGTCACTCAGACCAAAGGCAAAAGTAAAGGTCAGCCTAAAGGCGCACAGCCGCCCAAGTACCTCAATCCGAAAACCGGTGCGACCTGGAGCGGACGCGGACCGGCGCCGGCATGGCTTGCCACGGTCAAGGATCGCACCAAATTCCTGATCGATGGCGCCGCGGCTACCAGCAATGTCGCTGCCAAAAAAGTCGTGATGGCGAAAAAGGCAGTGGCGTCCAAAGCAGCTGCGAAGAAGGGTACTGCGGCGACTAAAAAGGCTGCGGCAAAGAAAAGTGCGGCTAAACCTGCTGCGAAGAAAGCCGCGGTAAAGAAGACTGCTGTGAAGAAAACCGCAACGGCTAAGAAAGCGCCGGGCCGCAAGGCCGGCGGTAGAGGCAAAGCTGGCGTGACGAGCGCTGCCGCAGCGCCGCAAACCTCGACGGTGCAAGCCGGCGCGTGAGCGCAACGGAGTCGCGAAGTAGATGACCAGCATGCTCGAAGTACCCCAGCAGGAGGACCATGTCGTCCTGCTGGATTCCGTTCCTCATCCGGCAGCCGACGCCGCCGAACCATTCATTGTCGCCAGCGACCGCCGGGTGATTCTGGCTTATCCGATTGCTGAATCCGACTTCGAACGGTTCGGACCATTCGATTCCGACGATGATCCGTTTTGCACGGTGCTATTTCCCGACGCCGTGTTTCATCGTCTTGGGCCGCCCGGCGATGTCGATCTCGAGATCCATCCCCTCGCGTCGCAAGGGCTCACTGGGTACTCGGTTCACGAAGTCATGAATTCGTCGCTGGCCGCCGAGATTTCGGACGTCACGTCGCCTGGTCCTGTGCAACGCCATTTCGTCATCACGTTTCAGGGCGCGACGTTCGAATGCGTGGCGTCTGACTATACGGTGGTTGGCGTGTTTGGCGCAGGTGAGATCGCTTGCCGGGAAGCCTTCTCGCTGATCCGTTAATCGTCCTGGCAGTTATGGCCGTTTATTGCGGTTTATTGCCGCTCATTGCCGCTGGGTGATGCTGCCTCTTTCCAGTCTGTCCTATCGCCTGAACGCTCGCCTCGTGCAACGTTCAGGCGCTCCAATGCCTGCCTCTCAAGTCAATCGGCACACTGCGTAGCAAAACGCGGTCCTGACAACGGGCACGCGCAATGCGTCCTGCTCAGGTAGTAAAAACCCGGGCTTAAGGTTCCGGCGTGCTCACCCAACGGCAAACCCCAAACCGCAGGGTACCTACCCGGCGCGTTCTGCCGATTAGCATCGAGGCCACGCATGCTGACGATTCCAATTACCGCCTTTGTCACGCTCGTCATCATATTGGTGATTGCCAATCTGTCGAGTGGCGAAAAGAAGATCGAACACAAGATCGATCGGCTTTATGCGAGTGACGACCCGCAGTTTCTCCGTTCGATGGGTCTGCTGCTCGGGCCGCCCGTCGTGTCCGGAAACCGCTTCGAGATGTTGCTGAACGGCGAACATATTTTTCCGTCGATGCTCGAAGGCATCCGCTCCGCAAGTAAAACCATCACGTTTGAAACCTTCATCTACTGGTCCGGCGAGATAGGCGAGCAGATCGCCCACGCACTGGCGGACAAAGCACGCGAAGGCGTCGCCGTGCATGTACTGCTCGATTGGGTGGGCTCGTCGAAAATGGACAAGCGTTATCTGAACATGCTGCACGATGCGGGCGCGCAAGTGATCCAGTATCACAAGCCGCACTGGACCGGTCTTGGGCGAATGAACGATCGCACTCACCGCAAGCTGCTGGTGATTGACGGGCATATCGGCTTTACCGGTGGTGTGGGCATTGCACCCGAGTGGACTGGCCACGCACAAGACGAAAAACATTGGCGTGATACCCATTTTCGTGTGGCCGGTCCGGTGGTTGGCCACATGCAAGCCGTGTTCATGGATAACTGGGTTAAAGCGACCGGCAATGTGCTGCATGGGCCCGACTACTTTCCAGAAGTCGAGGGCGTCGGCGATGGCCTCGCCCATATGTTCAGCAGCTCGCCTTCAGGCGGCAGCGATGACATGCAGTTGATGTATCTGATGGCGATCACTGCGGCGACCCGCTCCATTCATCTGGCGAGTGCCTACTTCGTACCGGACAAGCTGACGATCAATGCGATCGTCGAGGCGGCAAGGCGTGGAGTGAAAGTACAGATCATCACGCCCGGAAAACGTATCGACACCCATACCGTGCGTGAAGCGTCGCGTGCCTGTTGGGGCGACATGCTGCGGGCGGGTGTCGAGATGTTCGAGTATCAGCCGACCATGTTTCATTGCAAGTTGCTGGTGGTGGACGAGTACCTGGTCTCGGTTGGCTCCACCAATTTCGATAGCCGCTCGTTCAAACTCAACGACGAAGCGAACCTGAACATCTACGACCGCGACTTCGCGAAGCTGCAAACCGCAACTTTCGCAGACGACATCAGGCAGTCGCGCCAGGTCACGCTCGACGCATGGCTGCGACGGCCGTTCTCGGAGAAGCTGATCGAGAAGTTCGCGTCGCTGCTGGATGCGCAACTGTGATGCGATGACTGCGCAACGCGCTGCCGTTTCCTTTCAATAACATTTTCCCGTCAATTTCGAACATATGCTCAATGACTTTTTTTAGCTTTTATTTTTGAAACATGTTAAAAAGCTTTCCGTCATCGTATATTGACATGAAGTCTTCACGCAGTGAGGGCAGAGTGGCAGCAACGAATGGCGTGCCGCAGAGATTGAAGCAACGCATTCGAAATTACATATAAATATATTACGAGGCATCGAACGCTCGATTGAAGCGGACCTGAGTTCAGGCGCGCGTCAGGAAGAGCCGGCAGGTATCACGTCGAGTGGTACGTGTTTTCGGTGCAGCAGCGGTCGTCGTGGATCGGATTTGCCGGCGTCAAGATACCTGATGGTACGTAAAGGCAAATCGCATGGGCCTGATCCCCGGTAGTACGGCCGCAAGGCGTCCGCGAGTGCGGGCGCGGTATCGGTACGCATTTGCGTTGCGCAAGTGCATGCGAATACGCCATGCCCATCGAAAAACTCCTTGTTCCGCTACCGGCGGGCCTGAAAGTCTACGTTGAACGTCACGTATTCGATCCGGCCTTCGAGAGTGTCATTCTGATCAACGGCGCGCTGGCCACCACGGCGTCGTTCGGACAGACAATCAAATACCTCGGCGAACGCTATAACCCAATTTGTTTCGATTTACCTTATGCGGGTCAATCGAAAACGCATAACGTGTGCGACTTCGTTCTGACAAAGGACGATGAAGTCGACATTCTGCTGCATCTAATAGGCTTATTCGAGCCGAGCTTCCTGTTATCGGTGTCGTGGGGCGGGGTGGCGTCGCTGCTGGCGCTTTCGCGGGCGCGCACCAGCGTGAGGCGCGCGGTGATTGCGTCGTTCTCGCCGCGGCTCAACGCAGCGATGACCGCGTACGTGACTGCCGCACGCGACCACATCGCCGCGGGCGAAAATTTGAAGGCCGCGCAGTTGCTTAACGATACCGTTGGCCAGCATCTGCCGCGCATCATGAAGCTCTATAACTACCGCTACCTCTCCACGCTGCCGCGCGATGAGCAGGACCAGGTGGCCTTTCACGTCAACCAGATTCTGGCTATCCGTCCAGAGGACTATCTGCACGAGTTCCGCAACATCGAGTGCGGCCTGAAATTCCTCAACGGCGAGCTCGACGACTACACCACGCCCGAGGACGCCCGCTCGCTTAGCGCGCATCTGAAGCGCGCCGAGTTTCTCACGATCGAGCAGGCCGGGCATTTCCTCGATCTCGAAGGGCGGCCCGCGCTGCGCCAGGTTCGGACGGCCATTCTCGACTACTTCGGCGCCGCGCGGGTGCAGGCGCCAGGCCGTGGACTCGATGCTTTCGACACGTTCGCTGCCCGCACGCCCATCATGCCGGTGCAACAACCCGCCATCGCGAACGTCGCGAATGTCGCGTTGCAAGCCACCGCCGATCACTCGTTCCAACAGGTCGAAACACCGTGAATATCGCTCAAAGCATCGCTATCGTCGTACCGTGGACGCTGTGGTTGCTGTATTGGATCGCGACGTCGAACCGCGTCAAGGAAACCGCGCGCAAGGAGGCGTCGCTGTCGCGCACGTTTCAGTCGATTCCGTTGATCGGCGGAGGCGCGTTGATCATCCTGCCGGACTTCAACACAGCGGCGTTGACCTTCGATCCGCATGCGATCGGGCCGCTGCAGTTGGCAGGCCTCGCCGTGCTGCTGGCAGGTCTTGCGTTTTCCGTGTGGGCGCGCCTGCATCTCGGCACCAACTGGAGCGTGTCGGTCACGCTGAAGGAAGACCACGAACTGGTGCGCAGCGGACCTTATGGACTGGTTCGTCATCCGATCTATACCGGCTGCCTGCTGGCGCTGCTCGGCGCTGTGCTGATCGGCGCGCAGTGGCGTGGCGTGGCTGGGCTGGTGCTGATTTTCGCGTCGCTCGCGTACAAGGTCCGGGTCGAGGAGAGCTGGCTGACCGGTCACTTCGGCCGTGCGTATTCGCAGTACCGTCGCGATGTCGCCGCGCTGATTCCCGGTCTCTTCTGAGCGACCTGAATGACGAAAGTCATCATCACCGCGATCGGCTCGGCGGGCGACGTGCATCCTTTGCTCGGCATCGGCGCAGCATTGGCTGCGCGCGGTCACGAGATCGTCTTCTGCACGCATCCGCCGTTCGCGGAGGCTGTCTCGCGCCAGGGTTTCGCATTCGTGCCGATCGGCACCGCTGCGGAATATGAAGCGGCGATGGCGAACCCGGCGCTATGGCATCCGCGTACGTCGTTCCGCACGCTGTGGGCGGTGATTGCGCCGACGCTGCGTCCGCATTTCGACACGCTGGTTGCGCTGACCGATAGCGACACCGTGCTGGTCGGCACGTTGTGGGCTTTTTCCGCGCGGTTGATGCAGGAGCTGTATCGGGTGCCGTTCGTGTCAGTGCAGGTCTCGCCGTCGACGCTGCTCTCCGCGCATGCGCCGCCCACTCACCCACGGCTGACGATTCCGCGCGGCTTGCCGCTGGCTGTGAAAACGGCGCTGCTGCGACTGATCGAGCGCCAGGTGCTCGACAAGATCTGCGGCCCCGCATTGAATACGTTGCGCGTGGAACTGGGGCTCGCACCGGCGCGGCGCATTTTCGGCGAGTGGCTGCATTCGACCGACGGGGTGCTGTGTCTCTTTCCGGACTGGTTCGCGCAAGCTCAGCCGGATTGGCCGTCGCCGCGTTGCCTCAGCGGTTTTCCGCTGTTCAACGACACGGGCGTGCAGGTGGCCGATCCGCAACTCGACGCTTTTCTGGCCGCGGGAGAGCGGCCGGTGGTTTTCACTGCGGGTTCGACCCTGATCGATCAGGCGCGCTATACCGATGCGGTGAGCGCGGCGCTGGCGGAAAGCGGGTTGCGTGGGATTCTTTTGACGCCGGAGGCGCCGGCCACTCAAACCGACGCACCGACAGACGCACAGCGCACGCTGCTCAAGCGGCGTTACGTGCCTCTGCAAAAGCTGTTGCCGCGCTGCCGCGCGCTGGTGCATCACGGCGGCATCGGCACGGCGGCGCTTGCGTATGCTGCCGGCATTCCGCAAGTGGTGACGCCGTTTGCGCACGATCAGTTCGATAACGCGCAGCGTGTCGTCGTGAGCGGTTGCGGCGTTCGGCTCGATAAGCCACTGGAGCCGCAGGCGCTTGCGCGTGCGCTGAGGCATTTGCTCGGTAGCCCGTCGATTGCGACGCAGTGCGGACGCGTGCAGGACCGGCTCGCGTCGTCGCCGGATGGTGGCGAGGCGGCCGCACGCTACATCGAAGGTTTCATGCCCACCGGCGTGCGTGCGCAGACCCTCAGCCGCATTTCTGTGCCGGCATTCGCAGACAGCGGGCAGAGCGTATGAGCGCCGCCACGCCGTTGCCAAAGCGCGCCGCGTCGGCTGACGAGGCACATGGCGTCGGCCCCGGCCCCGCCAACGAGCGCAACGCACCCGGAATGCGTGGCGCGCGGCTCGCCTTGCTGACGTTCGCGCTCTCGCTGGCCACCTTCATCGAGGTCCTGGATTCGACGGTAACCAACGTCGCGGTACCCGCGATTTCCGGCGGCCTCGGCGTGTCCAACAGCCAGGGCACGTGGGTGATCAGTTCGTACTCGGTGGCCGCCGCCATCGCCGTGCCCTTGACGGGCTGGCTCTCGCGGCGGGTCGGTGAAACGCGGCTGTTCCTCGGCGCGGTGATCCTTTTCACATTGACGTCCCTGCTATGCGGCGTGGCCGGCGACTTTCATCTTCTGGTGGTATGCCGTGCATTGCAGGGGCTCTTTTCCGGGCCGATGGTGCCGCTCTCCCAAACGATCCTGCTGCGGACCTTTCCGCCGGATAAGCGTGTCGTGGCACTCGCGCTGTGGGCGATGACGGTGCTGCTCGCGCCAATCTTCGGCCCGGTGGTGGGCGGGTGGATCATCGACAATTTTTCGTGGCCGTGGATCTTCCTGATCAATCTGCCGATCGGCATCTTCTCGTTTGCGGTGTGCATGACGCTGCTGCGCCGCGATGCACCCGTCGGCAAGGCGGTGCCGATCGATCTGCCTGGCATTATCTTGCTGATCGTCGGCGTGGGCTCGCTGCAGACGGTGCTGGATCTCGGTCACGACCGCGGCTGGTTCGATTCGCCGTTGATCCTGACGCTGGCGATCGTCGCCGGCCTGGCGATCGTGTCGCTGTTGATCTGGGAGGCGGGCGAACGGCATCCGGTAATCGATCTGAGCCTGTTCCGCGATCGCACGTTTTCGTTCTGCGTGTTGATCATTTCGCTCGGCATGATGAGCTTCTCGGTAGTCGGCGTGATCTTTCCGCTCTGGCTGCAGGCTGTGATGGGCTACACCGCGTACCAGGCCGGCCTCGCCACCGCGCCGCTTGGCGTGCTCGCGCTGGTGTTCTCGATTCTGGTCGGCATTTATGCGGCCCGCTTCGACGCGCGCGTGCTCGCGACTTTCGGCTTTCTCGTGTTCGCGGGCGTGCTGTGGTGGGATGCGCATTTCACGCTGACCATGACCTTCACGCAAATCATCACGCCGGGTCTGATTCAGGGCATCGGCTTGCCGTGCTTCTTCATTCCGTTGACCGCTGCAACGCTCTCGCGCGTGTCCGACGACAAGCTTGCCGCGGCCTCGAGTCTGTCGAATTTTTTGCGCACGCTGTCGGCGGCGTTCGGCACGGCGATGAGCGTCACGCTATGGGATAACCGCGCGTTGTATCACTACGACGTCGTCGCGCAGTCCGTGACGAAATCGTCCGGCAATACGCAGCGCTTCGTTCAGAGTCTGCACGGCATGGGCATCGACGGCGCGCGTGAACTCACCACCTTGCATCACGTCGTGCAGCAACAGGCCTACATGATGGCGACCGGCGACATGTTCTACATGGCAAGCATCACCTGCCTCGTGCTCGCCGCGATGATGTGGCTCACGCGTCCCAAGCGCGGCGCGGCGATGGCTTTAGGTCACTGAGGAACTTCGAATGACGATCCTGGGCGCATTGATCATCCTGTTTCATCCGAGTGAAGAGCAGCTCGCGCGCGCGGCGGCGATGCGTTCGGCGTGCGACCGTTTGCTGGTGGTCGACAACTCGCCGTTGCCGGACGCGCGCGCCGCGATGGTGCTGGGCGAGGCGGGCGTCGCGTTGCTGCATCACGGCAATCGCAACGGCATTGCTGGCGCCTTCAATTGCGGCTTGAGCGCGCTGTTCGACGCAGGCGCGGATGCGGTCGCGCTGTTCGACCAGGATTCTGAGGCGCCAGAGGCTTACTTTACTGTGATGCGTGACCGGTGCACGTCGATGAATGGCCGGGCATTTTTAGCGGGCCCGCGCATTTTCGATCAAAACGATCAACGCTTCCTGCCTGAACTCGCGACGAGTGGTTTGGCGGTGGAGCGGCTGTCGATACACGCCGACGCCGCGATGCAGCGCTGCGCGTTTCTGATTTCGTCCGGCTGTGTGATTTCGCGCGAGGCGTTCGCGCGGCTCGGCCGCTTCGACGAGACGCTTTTCATCGACCACGTCGACACCGAATACTGTCTGCGTGCGTTGCTGCGTAATGTGCCGGTGTACGTGGTGCCTTCACTCGTGCTGCTGCATCGGATCGGCTCACGGCGCCGTCACAAACTGGGTTCTCTGGAAATGACGACGATGAACCACCCCGGTTTCCGTCGCTATTACAGTGCGCGAAACGCAATGCAGCTTGCGCTGCAATATGGAATGCGCTTGCCGGTCGCCATCGTGCCGAACGTACTCACGCTCTGGCAAATCCTGCAGATCGTGCTGCTGGAAAAGGAAAAGCTGGCCAAGCTCAACGCGATTGCGCTGGGCCTGTTCGATGGGTTCTTCGGACGAATGGGGCCGCTCGAACGGACACGTCCTCGATTCGCGGCCAAAGTGGCCAGAGTGGCCAGGACCACGAATGCGGTTAATGCCGCTAACCCGGCAAGGCTAGGCGAGACGAATACGCCGGTAGCAGGAGAACCTGCAATGTCCCTTACCCGGCACTCATGAGACGGTCTATGCAATTCTCTACGCCACGCACCTTGCCGTTACTGCTGTCGCTGCTGCTGATTGCTGCGTCGTTGACGGGTTGCGTGAGCGATGCGGGTCTGCAAGCGAACGTCAAACCGCTCAAGCCATCCGCCGATGCGCTTTCGCAGACCATCGGACCAGGTGCGAACGGCACATGGCCCGCGCCCGATTGGGTCAAGCGCTACCGCGATCCGCAACTGGATGAGCTGACCGCTGAAGCTTTGCAAAACAATCCCGACCTGCAGATTGCCAAGGCGCGAGTGGGCGCCGCGCAGGCGCAACTCGAACAATTTGCCTCGCTCACCGGCCTCACCGGCACGGCGGGCGCGACGGTGAGCAAGGCGCGCTTACCGCAGCCGAACGATGCTGCGAATGTATCCGTCGGCGGCCAGCAGATCCCAGTGCAGTTGTTCAACGATCCGGTGGTGTCGCCGGCCGCGTTGTTCGCGGGTCTGAGTTACCAGCTCGACCTTTGGGGCAAAAATGCCGCGTTGACCGGCAGCCTGCTGTCCACGCGCGACGCCGCACGAATCGATGCGGAGCAGGCACGGCTGACGCTTACGGTCGCGCTCGTGACGCTCTACTGCGAGCTCGACCGCGCCTTCGCGATGCAGGACATTCTGCTGCAGAAGCAACAGGCCGCGGATAAGGTCGATGCGGTCTTGCGCGAGCGGGGCGCGCGCGGCATCGATAACGCGTACGACTCGGCGGACGCCTCGCTCAAGCGAAGCCGGCTCGCCTCACAGCAGGCGCTCAACGACGAGCGCATCAAGTTGACCGAGCTGCAGATCGGTGTGTTGACGGGACGCGGCGCAGAGCGGGGTTTGTCGCTGCATCGTCCGCAACTGGCCGCGGCGGCCGATGCGCCGATGCCTGCGCAATTGCCGGTCGACCTGCTGGGCCGCCGGCCCGACATCGTGGCAGCGCGCTTGCGGGCTGAAGCGGCGCTCGCCAACACCGATGCCACACGAGCCCAGTTCTATCCGGACGTGAATCTGGTGGCCTTTGCCGGGTTGACAGCATTGACGCCCGGCGCGCTTTTCTCGCGCGCGGCGTTGACCGGCTCGGTGGGGCCGGCGATCTCCTTGCCGATTTTCGACCGGACCCGTTTGCACGCGCAACTAGGCGGCGATTATGCGAATGTAGATGCCGCGATCGGCCTCTACAACAAGACCGTCGACGAAGCACTCGGCGAGGTCGCGCGCCAACTGACTTCCTTACGCACCGTCGATACGCTCGCGACCGAACAGACGCGTGCGGTAGAAGCGGCTTCGCATATCGTCGCAATTGCAGAAGAGCGGCATCGCCGCGGCATTGGCATGCAGAAGGACGTGACGCTGGCCGATCTGTCTTTGCTCGACGAACGCGCGCAGCAAGTGGATTTGCAGGGCCGCCGCAGAATGCTGCAGGTCGCGCTGGTCGGCGCACTCGGTGGCGGCTTCGACGTACGCAAGGTGGGCGGCGCACCGATTTCTCACTATCAGACCACCTTTTCCTCCCACGCACGCATCACGGATACGCACTTCGATTGAATGCACAACGATAAACAGGCACAACATGCTGCGGGCTGGACCGAGGAGCAGGCAAACCCGGCAAACGCGCCAGGCATAACAAGCGACGCGCATGATGCGAAACGTACGGCGCGCCGGCGGCGTTTTGCCGTTTTCTTCGGCGTGGTGGCGCTCGCCGGTGTGGCGTGGCTGACGTACTGGGGCTTAAGGGCGCGCTTCTTCGAAGAGACCGACGACGCCTATGTGGCAGGCAACGTCGTGCAGATCGCCGCGCAGATACCCGGCACGGTCACCGATATTCTGGTGGACAACACACGGCAGGTCCGCGCAGGCCAGCCGCTCGTTAAACTCGACGATGCCGAAGCGGCCGCCGCGTTCGCGCAGGCCAAAGCGCAACTGACGCTCGCCGTGCGACAGGTAGCGAACGCGACGATTTCACGCAAGCTCTACGTCCAATCGATCGACGCACGCCGCGCCGAACTCGCGTTGGCGCAACGTGCGCTGGCGGCGCGCGATCATGCGTCGGTGGAAGTCGTGTCGCCGGAAGAGTTGGCACGCGCTCGTGAAGCAGTAGCAGTCGCGCAAGCGAATCTCGCCTCGGCGCAAGTCCAACTCGACGCCGCCCGCGCGCTCGGCGGCAAATTCCCGGTCGAAGCCAGCCCGCCGGTTCTGCAAGCCGCGGCGCAATTGCGGCTCGCTTACCGGAATCTGCAACGCACCACAGTCGTTTCTCCCGTCGACGGCACGGTCGGACAGCGTTCGGTGCAGATCGGCCAGCAGGTCGGGCCGGGGCTCGCACTCATGTCGATCATTCCGCTCGAGCGTCTGTGGGTCGAGGCGAATTTCAAGGAAGGCCAGATTCGCAGCATGCGGGTGGGGCAGCCGGTGCGCATCGTGTCGGATGTGTACGGCTCGCAAGTGGTGTATCAGGGGCATGTGGAGGGTTTTTCGGCTGGCACGGGTAGTGCGTTTTCGATGCTGCCGTCACAGAACGCCGCCGGTAACTGGATCAAGGTCGTGCAGCGCGTGCCGATCGTGATTTCGCTCGACCCGGCCGAACTCGCGGCGCATCCATTGCGGCTCGGGCTGTCGATGCAGGTGTCGGTGGATACGCATGTGCGCAGCGGCCATCTGATCGGCAACGATACGCCGGCGGCCACGCAGAGTACCCGCGTTCACGATAACGTCTCGCGCGATGCCGATGCGCTGATCGCACAAATCATTCGGGACAATAGTGACCGTGGCGGTGCTGCTGACTAGCGATCTGCACCGCTGAGATACGCTTCGACCGCCGATACCTGAGCCGGATTGCTGCTCTCGTCGCCAGGGCGGACAGGTACGGCAAGAATGGTTTTCGCGCGTTGATAAGCGCCGGCAAATCCTCGCAATTCCTGCGTAATCGGCCGGTCATCCAGCCGGCGGCGTAGCAGCGCTTGTGCAATCGAGCGTTCGATCAAGGCGAGCTGGCTGTCGATATAGTCGAGCGACAACTGGCGGCAGCGTACTGAAACACCTGCTACAGCCAATAGCGCCGGCACGATCGAAATGCTCAGAAAGCCACTCGCGGGAATGCGCTCCAACGCCGCAGGCGACTCGAATAGCTCTTTGCGCAGCGCTTCGAATACGGCCTTGCCCCATACCTTGCTTTCGGCTGCGAGTGACTCACGGCGGCGTGCGAGTGCATCTCTCGCGGCCGCGTCTTCAATGCGGCCTTCTGTGACCATCAACTTGCCGTCGGCGCGCTGGCCCTCCTGAATACAATCGGTACCGAGATAGGCTGCACTTTGATTGCGCCCGGCCAATACCAGGTGTTGCAACGTATCCGGCACGAGTGGATCGAGCGGGACGACTTCGCACGTGAGCGGTTTGCCGTCAAAGTGAATCGCGCAGCGTCCATCCTCTTCTAGCGCTGGGCAGCGTGCAAGAGAAGGGTAGTCGTAACCCTGCGTCGTGAGGCTGAACGTGTCGCCCGCGCGATGCAGCAGCGTATCCGCGATGGCATCGAAGGCAGCGACGTCAGTCTCCTCGAGTACGGTTTCGTATTTGCCGACCCGAAGCTTTTCACGCAATCGCTTGCGGGGCACACGCCCAATTGCAATGCAGCCGATGAACCGATCTCGATGTCGGAACAGTTCCGGCAACGACATCGCCGGCGGACTGTTGCAACATTTGCCGCACGCCGAGCACGCGAATGAAAACGTGTTCACCATGGCCGGCGTACCGAGTCCTGATAGTGCGTCAGGATGAAATGCGCGACCTCGGGTGAGTGATAGGCGCCGACCAGTTGCGCGACCCACGGTTCAGTGCGGTCGCCGTCGCGCACGGTCAGGACGTTGGCATAGGGCGAGCGCGCGTCTTCGAGACCGAGGCTATCGCGTGCCGGGTAAAGACCCACGCGTGCCGCATCGCCGCTATCGATCACGGCGAAGGCCACGCTGTTCAAGCTGTCGAACAGGCGAGCACGCGGCACCTGACGGATCTTCAGGTTCAAGCGGTTGCTCGTGATGTCGGGAAGCGTGGCATGCAAGCCGGCGCTGTCCTTGAACGTCAGCAGCGTGAAGTTTTGCAGCAGGATCAAGGCGCGCGCAGTGCCTTCACGATCGTCGGGAATCGCTATGGTTGCGCCGCGCCGCAACTGGCCGAGGTTCGTTAATTTGCGCGAATACAGCGCGATCGGAAACGTGACGGTGGTCGCGACGCTCGTCAAGGCATAGCCGTGTTGTTTGCGCTGCGCCGCGAGGCTCGGCCCGTCTTCGAAGCTCGCTGCATCGATCTGTTTTGCGGCGAGCGCGGCGTCGATGCCATCGGGCTTGTCGAAGACGACGACGTCGAGCGTGAGGCCTTGCGTGGCGGCAATACGCCGTACTTCGTCCATGATCTGTGCGTGGGCACCGGCGGTGACGCCGATCCTGACTACCTGCGATGCGGCGGCGTGCGCAGGATGCACCCACGAAGCCGCAATCAGCAGCGCCGCTGCGATGAACGCGCGTGACTTCACGATGCATCCCTCAAGACTGTACGAAAACCGATATGCGAGGCCGGTAAATCCGCTTCCTGCTGTTCGCGGGACGCCGCACGGTAGCGTACGCAATAGTCGCGCGAACAGAGGAACGAGCCGCCTTTGATGACCATCGGCGTGTCGTGTTTGCGGCTGGGTGGCGCGACTGCTGCCGTATCGCCATTGGTGTGCGACTGATGCGGGCCGCTGTAGACGTCCCGGGTCCACTCCCATGCGTTGCCGATCATGTCGTAGAGCTTGAAATCATTCGCCGCATAGCAGCCGACCGGCGCGAGGCCAATGTGACCATCCTCATTGGTGTTCAGCACGGGAAACACGCCTTGCCAATAATTCGCGCTTGGCTTGCCGCGTTGGTCGCGTGGTGCAGTGTCGAGATCCGCGCCTTCGTGGCCGGCTTTGCCCGCATATTCCCACTCGGCTTCAGTCGGCAGATCGCGGCCGAGCCAACGCGCGTAGGCCAGCGCGTCGGCCTGCGTGACCATCGTCACCGGCTGGTTCATGCGGCCATCGAGATGGCTGCCGGGCCCCGTCGGATGATTCCACGCGGCGCCCTTGACCCACGTCCACCACGCCAGGTCACGCGCGTTCAGTTCTTCGCGCGTCGGCGTATGAAAAACCACGGCGCCGCCCTGGCGCTCCGAATCGCTGACGTAACCCGTGGCTTTCACGAATGCGGCGAACTGCGCATTCGTCACATCGGTCTGGTCGATCCAGAAGCCGGCGACGTGGGTTTGGCCGTCGCCGGCAGGGCGCTCGTCTTCATACCCGAGTTTGCTGCCGAAGACGAAGTTGCCGCCATGCAGATGCACCATGCCGGCTTTCGGATCGTCGCGCCAGCGCGAAGGCAGGCCGGCATAGCGCTCGCATTGCTGTTCGGAGCCGAGCGCCACTAAAGCGCGCGAGCGGTTCAGCTTGTCGAATGCGCTTTGCTTACCGCCGCTCGATGCCGCCGAGGCGGCCATCGCGGCGGTAAAAGCCGCGGTAAAAGCGACCGTGGCGATTGCGGCATAGGCGCCGTACAACGCCGCGGTGCTTTTCAGTTTGAATCGGACGGACATAGCGGACTCAGTAGTAGCCGCGCGGACGCAACGGCTCGACACCGCCGACGCTGCTCATATAGCTGTTCCACTGCTGCACGAGGCCGTCGATTACCGACGGATTCTGCGTTGACACGTCCTGCGTTTCGCCGCGGTCGGCGCTCATGTCGAACAGTTGCCAGTGACCATCCACCGGACCCAGCGGCGGTTCCGTCCACAAGGCTTTCCAGCGGCCGTCGGCGCTGCGCAAATAGCCGCGGCCGTAGGCTTCGTCGCCGAACGAAGCGGTGTGGACGGCATCGGTGGTCTGATCGTTCAGCAAAGGCAGCAAGGACTGTCCGGTGACCGGATACACATAGCGGTTGTTGTAGACCACCTTGCCCTTGTTCTGATCGACGCCGGTGAGCGTATTGATCAGGGGCGGCGCGGCTTGCGTGGGCGGCGAGATCTGCGCGACGGCGAGGAACGTAGCAGTGTTATCGGTCACATGCGTGAAATTGCGCAGCGTGGGCTTCTGTGCGGTCTGACCCGGCAGATGGACGATCAATGGCGTGGATACGCCACCTTCGCCCGAATAGCCCTTCGTCAAACGGAACGGCGTGGCGCTCACTTCAGCCCAGCGCAAACCGTATTGCAGACGTTGCGCGTTCTGTTTGCCATTGTCAGTGCCGAGCGTCGAATAGACCGGGTCGGCGGCATTCGCTGTGTCGGTGGCGGTCGGGTCTGCGCCGGAGTCGATCGGCCAGCCTTCGGCGCCATTGTCCGACTGGAACATGATGAAGGTGTTGTCGTATTCGCCGATGTCCTTCAGATGCTGGATCAGCAGGCCGATGTTGTGGTCGAGATTTTCGACCATGCCCGCGTAGATTTCCATGTAACGCGCCTGGGCTTTCTTCTCGGCTGGCGAGAGGCTCGCCCATGTCTTGTTCACGGTGCCGGGACCGTAGTCGGTATAGCCTTGCGCGGCGCTATGCACGGCGCTTACATATTTCGCGTTGGCAGTGCCGTTGTTTGCCGTGGCCGCTGTCGCTACGAGCGTTTCCGATGCGCCGCCATACGGCACGAAGTCATTCGGAATGATGCCGAGCGTTTTTTGCCGCGCGATGCGCGCGTTGCGGATCACGTCGTAGCCGGCGTCGTATTTGCCGACGTAATTGTGCAGATAGGGATCGGGCACCTGTAGCGGCCAGTGCGGCGACGTGTAGGCCGCGTAGGCGAAGAACGGCTTGCCGTCGCCCTTGTTCGAGTCGATGTACGAGATCAGACGTTGCGTGTAGAAGTCTGTTGAATAGAACACGGCGGGGCTGCCGCCTGCGCCGCCCGGTTGTCCCGGCTGACCGGGCTGCACGTACTTGCCGTCTTCGGTGTAGTTCTGCGAGTTCGCCAGTTCGTGAGCAAAGTGATTGGTCGCGGCGCCACCGAGCAGCGCGTAGCTGTGCTCGAAGCCCCATTGATCCGGCGTCTGCCCGCCACCCGTCGTGCTGCCGACTATGCCCGAGCCGATGTGCCACTTGCCGGCCATGTACGTGTGATAACCGCCGTCCTTCAACAATTGCGCGACCGACAACGCGCGGTCGTTCAGATAACCCTCATAGCCGGGCAGGCCTTTGCGTTCGTCGGTCGGCACACCCATCGTGCCTTCTCCGACCAGATGGTGATCAGTGCCGGAGATCAGCATGGAGCGCGTGATCGCGCAGACGGTGCCGGTATGGTGATTCGTCAGGATGCGGCCCGACTGGACCAGAGCGTCGAGGTTGGGCGTATTGATTTCGCCACCGAAGGCATGGATGTCGGAATAGCCGAGGTCGTCGGCCATGATGTACAGAATGTTCGGCCGCTTTTGCGCGGCCACCGGCGCAGACGCCGTCGGTCCGGGCAGCTTGTCGTCGCCGCAGGAAGCGAGTACGACGAGGCTGGCGACGGCCGCGCCGATTATGCCGAGACGAAGAGTGGGGCGTTGCGATCGTTGTGTTGTCATTGTTGTGCTGACCGGATATGTCGGGTCGCCGATGTTAGCAATGACGCCAGAGTGGCCAAAGATCGATTTCTGCGTTGCTATGTTCGATTGTCGATATAGGTGTTAAAGCGTGATGGGCGATATAACGCACGACGCAACTCCGTGTGCTGCTTCGTGTGTTTTTCGTGCGCGGCTAGTTGCCCGGGTCGATCACAGGTTTGTCCGGATCTGCCAGCGTTTTATAAGGTAGTGACGCTGCGTGCGGGTTGGTTGTGGTGTCGTCGATCACGCGATCGACGTCCGCAGTTTTCGCGATTTCCGCGAGGAACGTCTGTTTGTCGAAGCCTGGTGCAACGCAGCCTTGCACGTAGATGAAACGACGTTGCAGCGTGAGCCACAGCGTTGACTGTTCGCGCCAGTGGGTGGCGTAATTGATGTTGGTGAGGCGCCGTTGGACGGCATCGGCGATTTCCACGTCGTAGAGGTACGCGTTCGACAGACGGCAACGGCCCTCCACCCAGCAGCTATTGCCGCGCTCGATCCGGTAATGACTATCGCCGAGCCATTCCTGCTCGGTCTCGAGTGGACCTAAGGGCACCGGGCAGTCGTTGATTGCTTTGGATATCTGAAAGAACGGATCGTGGCCGCGATTGACGCGCGGTGCTTGTGCTTGCGCCTGGGCATACGTCGTGGCCATGCAGATCAGCAGACTCGCCAGGTGCTGTTGGATCAGGCGTTTCATCGTCTTGGGCTCCGGGATTTGAGCGTGGGGCAGACGGATCGGCAGTTTTGATTCTCGACTACCCAGTCGAGATTATGCAGCGGCGGCCCAGAACTTCACTGACTCTTGCGACGATTTTCAACGGCGAACTTGATCAGCTCAGCCTGGCCTTCAATATCGAGTTTGCGCTTCAGATTCAGCCGATGCGTCTCCACCGTGCGCACTGAGAGGTCGTTGCGTTGAGCGATCTGCTTGCTCGAGAGACCTTCCGCGAGTGCATCGAGAATATCGCGCTCGCGCGGTGTGAGCCTTTCAATGGGAGATTGCGTCGCCGATGCCTGAATCAATCGCGCACCCAGCCCCGCGCTGAAAAACGTTTTGCCTTCCAGCACCGCGCCAATTGCCTGAATGATCTCGGTGGCGGGCGAGTCTTTGAGCACATAGCCGCTGGCCCCCGCGCGCACCGCCTGGGTCACGTACTCGAGGTTGTCGTGCATGGAGAGCATCAGCACGCGTATCGCCGGGAAGCGCTCATGAAACATGCCGGCCAGCGCGATGCCGTTCATTCCGTTCATGCCAACATCCATCAGCACCAGATGGGGTTCCTGGCTGGCGGCGAGCGCGAGTGCTTCCTGCGCATTGCCCGCTTCGCCGACGATCTCGATGTTGCGCACGGCTTCGAGCCTCGCACGCAAGCCGTCGCGTACCAGCGGGTGGTCGTCGACCAGAATCAGACGTGCGATAGCGAGTGACATGTCGTTCATAGTGAGGTTTCCTGCAAGGCCGGCGATTGATGCGCAGAGGCAACGACCGGCACGCGCGCGGTCACGATCGTATGACCGGCCTGCGAGTTGAGCGAGAGCTTGCCGCCCAATGCGTCCAGCCGTTCGCGCATATTGCGCAGACCCACGCCTGCGCGTGGATTGACAAGTGCGTGCGCTACATCGAAACCGCGCCCGTTGTCGGAAATCGTCAGCGTGACGGCATCGCTCGATACCTCCAGCGAGAGCGCCGCGCTGGACGCCTGTGCGTGCCGCACGATGTTCGTCAGCGCTTCCTGGGCGATACGGAACAGGACCGTGTTCACCGCTTCCGGCAAGGCCGCTGCATGGGTGTGGGCGATCTGCGTGAAGCCGATTTCGATGCCGGATTCGTCGCTCAACTCGCGCGTGAGTTGCTCCAGCGCCGCTGCAACGCCCAGGTCATCGAGCATCGACGGACGCAGCGCGTGGGAAATGCGGCGCACTTCACGCAAGGTATCGCCGATGCGCGCCACGCTGGTCGATAGCGCGGCTTCCGCCGCAGGCACGCGTACATCGCTGCGTTCGAAGCGCGCCAACGCCGATTCGAGCAGCAGCTTCACGGAAACCATCATCTGACTGATGCCGTCGTGCAATTCGCGCGACAGGCGTGCCCGTTCGTTTTCCTGCGAGTCAACCACCTGCTGCGCGAGCCGCTTCAGTTTTGCATCGGCACTGCGGTATTCGGTGACGTTGAGCACCAGCGCACACAATGCGATCACGGCGAGCCCCGCGAGTGCGATGGCGTCGATCCACTGCATCGTCCGATCGATATTGGCCGCCGCGCGTTGATCGATGTCCGCGAGTGTGACGTCGACGTCGTCGAGATAGATGCCGGTGCCGATCATCCAGCCCCAGCGTTCAAGCGGCACCACGTAGCCTAGTTTCGACGCGAGCTTGCCCGTCGACGGACGATGCCACACGTAGCGCACATAGCCGCCGCCGCGCGTGGCCGCGGCGAGCAATTGCTGGATCGTCAGCGTGCCTTGTGGATCGCGCAGTTCCCAGAGGTCGCGTCCGACGAGGTCGGGTTCGCGCGGATGCATCAGCGAACGGCCGTGCATGTCGTAGACGAAGAAGTAGCCGTCCTTGCCAAAATCCATTTTCTGGAGGATATCGAGCGCGCGGGTGCGCAGCGTTGCGTCGTCGCGCGCGTTGTCCTGGCCGGCGTTGTAGAGCGGGGCGATCGCCGTCGTCGCGAGCTCGACGTAGTGTTTGAGTTCGATTTCCTTGCTGGCCATGTACGCGGCCTGGGTGGTCGCGTGCTGCGTTTCGGCGAGCGCCGTGGCTTCCTCGCGCACGCCAATTTCAATGCTGGCGATGGCCGCCAGAAAGGGCACGATCGCCAGCAGGACAATCTTTGCTTTGAGTTTCATCGTAGACAGGACGGCCAACGGGCTACGTAGTATTACGTAGCCGGCTTACGTAGTTGCGCGCTTGTGAGAGCGCTCACGAAGGCGAATACTACATCCCCACGACGCACCGCGCCTTCCGGCGCGCGATGGTGCGGCGCACAGTGCAAAAGCAGACCCGGTTTTACCGTCTGATATGAGGTAACCGGTTTTCCGCGTGCCCGGCCACAAGTCATGGCGCGCGGTTTCAATAATAGACCTAGGAGACGTTTGTGGAGACCTCCCAATCTGCCGGCCGTTCATGGCTATGGCTAATCCTGCTGATCCCGTACATCGCGTTGCTGTGGTTGCCGTTCTATAACGACACGCGGCCCTCGTTCGCCGGCTTTCCTTTTTTCTACTGGTATCAGTTCTTGTGGGTTCCGTTGACCTCGTTACTGATTTACGTCGTGTACCGAGGTGTCAAATGAGCGATGTCACTCCTGTGAACCCGGTCGCGATGACCGTCTTTATCGCATTCTTTGTTCTCGTTACCGTCATTGGTTTTTTT
Source organism: Paraburkholderia nemoris (assembly GCF_905221015.1). Lineage (NCBI taxonomy): Bacteria > Pseudomonadati > Pseudomonadota > Betaproteobacteria > Burkholderiales > Burkholderiaceae > Paraburkholderia > Paraburkholderia nemoris. The sequence continues at coordinate 117,092 of NZ_CAJNBO010000014.1, forward strand.
GCCGCGCGCTGGAAGCGAGGCGATCTGACGCAATTGCATGAGTGGGGCCTGGGTGGCCGCCAGTTCGGCACGTTGATTTCGTGGTTCCTCGTCGGCGGCGACTTCTATACCGCCTATACCGTGATCGCGGTGCCCGCGCTGGTGTATTCGGTGGGTGCGTATGGCTTCTTTGCGCTGCCGTATACGATCATCGTTTATCCATTTGTGTTCGCGGTAATGCCGAAGCTGTGGAAGATCGCGAAGGCGAAGGATCACATCACGGCGGCGGACTATGTGCAGGGTGAATACGGTGGCAAGTGGTTCCCGGCGGCGGTCGCGATCACGGGTATTGTCGCGACAATGCCGTATATCGCGTTGCAATTGGTGGGCATGCAGGTGGTGATCAAGGGGCTCGGCGTGACCGGCGAGATGCCGCTGATCGTCGCCTTCGTGATTCTTGCGCTGTACACGTATGCAAGCGGCTTGCGGGCGCCGGCGATGATCGCGTTCGTCAAGGACATCATGATCTATATCGTCGTGATTGCGGCGGTCTGGCTGATTCCCGCGAAGCTGGGCGGCTATGCGCATGTGTTCGATGCGGCCGATACGTATTTCAAGGCCAAGGGCGGCGCGACCGGGATCATTCTGAAGCCGACGCAGTTCACTGCTTATGCCTCGCTGGCTTTGGGTTCGGCACTGGCGGCGTTCATGTATCCGCATACGATGACCGCAGTCTTGTCGTCCTCGTCGGCTAATACGGTGCGCAAGAATGCGATTTTTCTGCCGGCGTATACGCTGTTGCTGGGGTTGATCGCGTTGCTTGGGTATATGGCGATTGCTGCCGGTGTGCATGTGAAGTCGGCGTCGGACATGGTGCCGGCGCTGTTTAACACGCTGTTCCCGTCGTGGTTCGTTGGTTTTGCGGCTGCTGCTATCGCGATTAGCGCTTTGGTGCCCGCCGCGATCATGTCGATTGGTGCCGCTAATCTGTTCACGCGGAATTTGTGGCGTCCTCTTGTTTCGCCGGGTATCACGCCTGAGGCGGAGGCTTCTACTGCGAAGATTGTTTCGCTTGTTGTGAAGTTTGGGGCTCTGTTGTTTATTGTGTTCTTGCCTACGCAGTATGCGATTGATTTGCAGTTGCTGGGTGGGGTTTGGATTTTGCAGATATTCCCGGCTATTGTGTTTTCTTTGTATACGCGGCGGTTGAATACTACAGGGTTGTTTCTTGGGTGGCTGGTTGGGATTGTGCTTGGGACTGGGCTTGCTGTTTCTCAAGGGCTCAAGCCGGTGTTTGCTTTGCATGTCGGGGATGCTGTTTATCCGGTTTATATCGGGTTGATTGCGCTCGCTGCTAATGTTGTGGTTAGTTTTGTTGTGTCGGTTTTGTCGCCGCGCAGGGTTGTGGCGGCGGTTTGAGGTGGTTGTCCGGCTGGCGCTGTGGGCTACCTGCGGCGCTGGCCTTCACTGATCAAATCGGCGCAGCCACGCAACGACTGCCCGCGCAACATTGGGGCCGGTAACGGCGCAACAATAAAAAAGGCACGATTGCTCGCGCCTTTTTTCGTTTTTACCGCTTACTTTTCCCCCTCTTTGATGGACTGACAACCACACCTTCAGGGGCAATGTCGGGGTAGTCCTCCCATAGCGGTAACAAAAGTAGCGTTATGCCACCCGCCACCCTTCCAGCTTCTGTGCGGAAAAATTCGAACTCCTCCACCGAGCAACGAGCTTGAACGAGCCTGATTGCGTCTTCAACAGACCGAAATGCATCACGCAAGGTCTTGTCGATATCCTTCGCAGTTTCTTTATCCATAGTATTTTCCTAACAGCCGTTATCGGCCAGGCATCGAGTGACGCAAAGATGATAGTTCCTGCCGTCATTCATTGCGGGGGTCGGAAGATATTGCATCGTGCATTTGTCAATACACTTTTCACGCACGTCTCGACAGCGCTTTGACGCAGGCCGACCATAACTGCATTTGACGAAGCCCGAATCAGGGTCACCGCCGTCTGAGAACAGCTGAGCATATAGCACCGCACGTTTCGATTGCCCGTTCTGCTCCGGTATCAGGATAGGGAACGGAACCTGTTCTTGCGCCGCTATTTGCAGTTCCGGTACATCGCCTCGAACCGGTTGACCCGTCGGTGTGACAGTGAAGTCGCGATAAAAAAGTTTCCAAGCGAACTTCGCCCGCGTGAAAACGTAACATTCAGGGCATATCGGGCTGATTGTCGTCGTGCCGCTTGCCTTCAGCGCACTGCGCGCACCTGATAGTTTTGCAGGCGGCCCAACCGGTTCAACGCCACCCTCGTAGTTGCTAATCCACTGATCTATCTCATCGTTGGAAATAGTTTGTGCGGCTTCGTTGTTTTTCGCAACCGTCCCGGTACGGTTCGATACACGTCCGTCAGGCGTGTAGGTGTAGTCCACTGTCAGGATACGTTTTACCCCGGCCGTCAGAGGGATTGCGTCCTCCTTGTACACGAACCGGACAACGCGTCCGCGTTTATCATAGGTGAAACGTCCTTCCCTGTAGTTGCCACCAACGACGGTTAGACGGTTCGAAGCATCGCGCTCCACTTCGCTTATGAGGAAGTGAGAAATATGCTCCTGGGCACTCATGAGGTTGCCCGTTTCGTCTGGAAAGTACCACCAGTATTCTGTCTTTACGCCGTTGACGTAAACTGTCGCTTCTGACATGCGATTGTTCGCGTCGTAGACTGCGCCGACCGTCAACTTGGTCCCTGCACTGGTGGCATCGAAACCGCTTGCTCCTGTCGTATCGGTTGTGTCGAATTCGCTGTATCCGGTAACATTGCCGTTTGCGTCGTACACGAACGCCCGCATTTTTCCCGGTGATGCGACAAGCGATGGACGCAGGCTTGTCGCGTCCGCATATCGCACGGTCGTTATAAGGGTTCCGCTCGCACTGGTCACAGCCGCTCGCACTGGCCGACCCGCCGAGTCATACGAATAGGTAGCGGTTCCGTCGGGTGCTGTTTTCTGTAGCAGGTTGCCGTTCGCGTCCAACGTTCTGCTCTCGTTGCCGTCGGCAGTACTCCCGCCCGTCAAGCGCAACATTCCAGCGATAGACGCATAGTTCACGGTGCCGGATTCGTTACTCCAGGACATCGTGGTCGAGTTGTTGCCATAGGCAAATTGGACGTTTCGTGTCGTGTCCGGGTGACTCACGGCGGTTGCGCGACCTCGCTCGTCATATGTCCACGTTGCGATGCGTGAACCGCTTTCGTCAACTACACCGGTAAGCGCACCTTTGAAGCGGGAATCGTCATAGACATACCGGCGAACATAGCCATCAGCCACGTTACAGATGCGAGGTTGCTATTAACGTCATACCCATATTGCGTGAGTCCGCCGCTCGGGTCCGTCATGCGGTAGATGCGCCCTTGCGCGTCGTAGTCGAGCTTGATCGTGAGAAGGTCGTACTTGGGCATTGCTCCCGCCGCACGCTGGTTGATCGCCGTGAGCCGCCCAGCGCCATCGTAAGTCAGCGTGCGTGTGAAGCCCGTATGTGTCGCCTCGGCCTGCAATACGCCTTGCGCGGAATATGTTTCGACCGTATCCGTAGTCAGGTCTGTCAAGGTCCAACCGCTTGTGGATTGCGCGAGCGCCAACCCGCTGAATGCAGAGGTCTTCCACTGTCCGCTGGTCAACAGAAAGGTCAGCGGCTGGCCGCTTGCACGGTAGGCAATGACTTTCGGCGAACTGCCGCTCGCTCCGGTAAGGTTGAGTTGGCGTTGCCAGTTGTTTAGCCACATCGGCCCCATCGCCGTCGCAGATTTAACGAAGGGGGAAGAAAGATAGCTTCGCGTAAAGGTCAGGGGCACTGCGTCGCCACTGCGGAAGTCACTTTCCATCAAGGTTACTTTGCCGTTGGCCGGATACACGGGATCGGCGACCGGGCATGAGTCGTCGGGATCGCTAGGCGTGGAACACCACGCGTCAATCAATGCCATGTCGTTGCGGCATCCAGAACTACCTATACCACTCGGCGTATTGCTTGCTACGTCAAGTCGGCACGAGGAAGTGCCCGGCGTCGCCCCCGACTTTGGATAAAGATCCCAGCAACTTTCAGCATGAGCGCTGATGGCGGTCGATGACAGCGCTAGCGCAGCCAATAGGCGCACGATATTGGCCCGCAGTCCGTTGGGCGTTTTCTTTTGCCTCATAGATCTCCCTTTTGCAATGCATCGTTGGCAATTCGTAATGCGCTCGACACTGCACCAGGTAGAGGCTGTCAATAAAATAGGACAGTTCCCAAAATCGGATGTCTCTTTGGTAGATCGGATTGTTCGGCATTGCATTGGCGCGCAATCCCACGTCATTGCCGCCCGATTCGGACCTCACCCAGGAGAGCACTGTTAAAAGTGACCATGCATAACGAAGGCGAGCATGCCGTGCGATCATCGTTGACCATGACACGACCAACGGTTGACAGATTGAGGCAGGGGCAACAGCCATCGACGTCATGTCGAACGACGCTAACGCCGTTTCACGTGCGAAGCCGTGGGCAAGGAGTGGGCGACGCGGCGGTAGCGTAAGCCGCCGTTCAGAGTGGACACGTCGTAAGGAAGCTTCGAATCGCGACCTTTAACAGCCAGGAGAAAATATAATCAGGGGAGAACTAGAAGAGCCAGACGGTGAGTGCGATCAGCGTCTACGCCGAAAGTTAATCCCCACGAACACAGCCATCAACATCAAAAATCCGCCAAACAGTAGGGCGGAATTGACGGCAACGTGTCTGACGCCAAGCACGTCGACGTTGATGAAAGGGTAGGGATAAAAGTCTGACAAACTCCCGCGCCAGAAGGTAATGGCGAGGTACGCGACAGGATAGATCAGCCACAACAGGCAATGCCGTAACCGCAAATGAAATCGCGGTACGAACAATACCCAGTAAAGCACCGCCAGCATTGGTAAAACGCTGTGCATCGATTCGTTGAGCAGCAGTCTGTACGCCCTGGGTGACCACATTCCGCGTAGAAGCAGGTTGTAGGCGATGCCCACAAAAGTCATGTAGACAACGACCGCGGTCACGACGGTTGGCTGTCGAAAAAAACGTATGATCGAAGAGCCGCGCCCGCGTAGCGCTACGCAGGTAAAACACACCGCGCAAGCCAATACCGTTAGATTGGTGAGGTAACTGCTCATCCGCGCAACCCCATCGAGTACGCCGAGTCCGCGGGCTAGCGTGCGGTCGATCGTCAAATCGGCTTGCGCAACGATCGAAATCCACGCGATCACGGCAATGATCGCCGCCAGCGTCACGGACGAGACGCTGGGTGTATGGAGCGGAAGCTCGGGCTCATGGTGATGATGTGGGGCAGGGCGCATGCGAACGATTCTATACACACCACATTCGCTTTGCAGCAGTTGCGAAAAATCGCACGAGTCGAAGCCGAAGCCGAAGCCGAAGGCGATCCGAACTCAACTTCTGCCCAATAGAAATTCTACGGCGTGCTACGTGAAACGCTGACCGGCTGCAAACGGTTCACTACCTCGGGAATAGTCGAACTCGCGGGGGACGTTTCGTCAATTGCAGTGCGGCCGCCGTCGTGGAAGAACGCGAGTTCCGCGGCCTTGTTCAGTACTAGGATGCTGATCCGCCGGTTGGTGGGTTCGTCCGCGACGTTGCTGTTTAACGGCAATACATCGGCGAGCCCGCGTACTTGCAGGAGTTTCTCGCCGTGCATGCCGCCCGCTACTAATGCGCGGCGTGCGGCGTTGGCTCGCTCGGACGATAGCTCCCAGTTTGAGTAGCCCTCGGGGCCGGCCGTGTACGGTACTGCGTCGGTGTGGCCTGCTATCGAAATGCGGTTCTCCACGTCGTTGAGCGCGGCGCCGATCTGCGTCAGGATCGTTACGGCATAAGGCTGCAACTTCGAACTGCCGGAGGGAAACATCGGACGATTCTGTGAATCGACGATCTCGATGCGCAGACCTTCGTTCGTGATCGAAATGCGGATCTGATCCTTGAATGCCTTCAGCGCCGGGCTCTGTTCAATCAAGGCGGTGAGCTTCTCTTTCAATTGCTGAAGCCGTGCCGCGTCCGCGGGCGCTACGATCGGTGGGACCTTTGCCGGTGGTGTGGGTTCGGTCTGGGTTTTCTTGCCGTCGGCGGGCCGGGTGTCGGAAATGTCACGGCCGCCGCCCTGGATGACGCTCGGACGTGCGGCTGCCGTGCCCTCGTTGCCGCCGAACAGGCTCGATAGCGGGGTGTTGAAATAGTCTTCGATGCCCTGCTTGTCGTACTTCGACGTCGAACCGAGCAGCCACATCAGCAGGAAGAACGCCATCATCGCGGTGACGAAGTCGGCGTAGGCGATTTTCCATGCGCCGCCGTGATGGGCGGCATGATCGCCACCCTTCTTCGAGCGGCGCACGATCACGGGAGCGGGTGTCTCGTCCTGCCGGGACGCGCGCGATCTTCTTTCACTCATGATGCCGCTCCGCGTCAGGCCGATTTCGGCATCTTGGTGGCGCGCACGGCGTCGTCGAGCTCCTGGAAGCTCGGACGGTCGGCGGTGAACAGGACCTTGCGGCCGAATTCGACGGCGATCGGCGGTGCATAGCCGGAGAGCGAGGCGAGCAGCACGGCCTTCACGCACTGGTAAGGTTTCGCTTCGGCGCGGCCCTTGGCATTGAGCAGATCGGCGACCGGACCGATAAAGCCATAGGCGAGAAGAATGCCGAGGAAGGTGCCCACCAATGCACCGGCGATCATTTCGCCGAGCACGGCGGGCGGCGCGCCGACCGAGCCCATCGTATGAACCACACCCATCACGGCGGCGACAATGCCGAATGCAGGCAAGCCGTCGGCCATTTTCTGAATCGCATTGGCCGCGACCGACGCTTCCGCATGATGCGTGGCCAGTTCTTCGTCCATCAGGTCCTGCACTTCAAGCACGTTCACGTTGCCGCCGGACATCATGCGCAAATAGTCGACGATAAAGTCGAGCAGATGATGGTCCTTCAAGACGTGCGAATACTTCTGGAACAGCACGCTTTCTTCCGGCGCCATGACGTCGGCTTCGAGCGACATCATGCCTTCCTTGCGTGCCTTCTGAAGCAACTCGTAAAGCAGCGCGATCAGTTCAAGATATTTTTCCTTCGTATATCCGCCACTTTTAAAACACGAAGGAATCGCCTTGATCGTTTTCTTCAGCGTGGAGGTCGGATTGCTTACCACAAACGCACCGATCGCCGCGCCAAAAATACATAGCAATTCGAACGGTTGAACGAGCGCGGGAAGATGGCCGCCTACGCCGACAAAACTACCGATCACAGAAGCCATTACCACTACCCAGCCGATTGCGACAAACATGCTCTCTCCGTTATCTTGCGCGACGCACGTTCGGTGGAACAGGCCCTATTTCAAGGGATTTTTTGAGTGCGCCACTCATATTCTCCATGTACCGGTAAACGGCTGGATTCGCGATGTCTGAAGTGTGCACGTCAATGAAAACGAAAATATTCACCAACTGGTTAATCGCCTGTTTGATTTCCGGCAATTTTGTCCGCGGATTTTTGATCAGTCGTTGCGGTCGCAACCAATTGCGGGTATTTGCGGATTGGATGATTGAAGACGTGGCTGCATGGCCGGATTATTCAAACCGCATGGTGTGGCATTTTTACCGGGCCGTCTGCTAGCATGGCAAACAATTTGTAACGACAGCCGGCCCCGGCGCTCAAAGCCGCAGGCGGCTTCTCGTCGGCTCACGAATGCCGGCAGCGACAGCGGCCCATCCGGAGATGCGAAAAGCATGTGGAATCTGAATTCTGCCGAGAACGTCAAGCGGACAACCAAGGCGGCCTTCTGCATTGCCGGTCTCGGGCTTCTATTTGTGTCCAGTGCGGCTGACGCCCAGGAGTTTTCCCTATTCGGCGGCGGCTCGCGTGCGGGCAGCACGAACACCTACACGTGGGCGTTCAACTATCAGGAAGGGCTCGGGCAATATTTCGCCGCGAGCTTCACGTGGCTCAATGAAGGACACATTCCCGATCATCATCGCGACGGCCAGATGGTCCAGCTATGGGGCCGTATTCCCGTGGGGAGCCCGCAGTTCGTCCTGCAGGCGGGCGTCGGTCCCTACCGTTACTTCGATACCACCACGGCCGTGCAAGGCGGCAGCTATTCGGACACTCACGGCTGGGGTGTCGTGTATAGCGTGCGCGCGGCGTACTACGCGTCGAGCCGGTGGATCACGCAACTGCAGTTGAATCGCGTGCATGTGCAACGCGGGCCGGATGCGACCAGCGTGATGCTCGGCGTCGGCTATCAGCTCGATGCCCCGGGCACACCCGGTCCGCGCGACTGGGCGAGCGGCAGTACACACAAGGTCACTAACAACGAAGTCGCGGTGTATCTCGGCGAGACGATCATCAATTCGACCAGCTCGCCGACAGCGCTTGGCGGCGCGATCGAGTACCGGCGCGGCCTTGCGAAATATCTCGATGTGACAGTTGGCTATCTTCATGAGGGCAGCAGCAAGGTGGCGCGCCGCGACGGCTTGACCAGCCAGCTGTGGGCGACGCGTGCCTTCCTCAACGATAAGGTATCGCTCGGGCTCGGCGTCGGCGCCTACTATGCGATCAACGAAAACGAGAACAGCCCGACGCCGGGGCCGGGCGCCGGGAAGTTTTCCGGCCTCGTCACGATCGCCGGCTCGTATCGCTTGACCGATCACTGGAATGCGCGGATCGAATGGAATCGTGTCGTGACACGCTATGATCGCGACTCGGATGTAATTTTCGGCGGTGTGGGCTACCGTTGGTGATGGCTCACTGTGCCAGCAGAAGCAGTCTTCTAGAACCGATAGTAAAGATTCACAGAAAAAAACCGGAGAAGAGCATGAAAGCCAGCACCATCGCCGAACGGGAGGCCCGTGGCCGTGCCGCCCGTGAGCACTCGAAGCGTTCGAGCCATCGCACGGTAGGCGAGTTGCATCGCGACCCGATCGAATTGCTCAAGCAAAGCAGCGAGGGGCGTGTCGAAAGGCTCGTGCCGCTGCGCTACGGGCGCATGTCGGTGTCGCCGTTCACCTTCTTTCGCGGCACCGCGATCATCCAGGCGCACGACCTGAGCCGTGTCCCCGACACCGGCCTCACCATGCCGATTTGCGGCGACGGCCATCTGATGAATTTCGGCGGCTTCGCGACGCCGGAACGTCAACTCGTATTCGATCTGAACGACTTCGACGAAGTTGCGACGGGTCCCTTCGAATGGGACCTGAAACGCCTGACCGCGAGCCTCGTGGTCGCCGCGCGTCATATGCGTTTGAGCCGCGGCACGGCCGAGCATCTGGTCATGACCGCCGTCACCGAATACCGTGACCGCATGACGCAATACGCGCAATGCGGCGCGCTCGAACTCTGGTACGACCGCATCACCTTCGACCGCATGGCGGAAACCGCGCTGACCCCCGAGCGCCGCCGTATCGTGCGCCGCGGCATGGAAAAGGCCGCGAGCCGGACTCACGAAAATCTGCTGGAGAAAATGGCCGAGCACGACGGCGACCACTGGACGATCCGCGATGCGCCGCCGGCGCTATTCCACGTGCTAGGCGCGAACACGCTGTTTACGCCTGAAGAAACCGAAGCATTCAGGGGCCACAACTGGCGCAAGATGCTCGAACGCATGTGGGGCGAGTACCTGAAGACGATGTCGCATGACCGGCGCGAGTTGCTCAGCCATTTCACCGTGCAGGACATCGTATTCAAAGTGGTGGGCGTCGGCAGCGTCGGCACGCGCTGCATGGTGGTGCTGAACGTGGACCACATGGGCAAGCCGTTGTTTCTGCAGCTCAAGGAGGCGCGGCCGTCGGTGGTCGCCCAGTACTACAAGTCGGCCCCCGTCAAGCACGAGGGTGAACGTGTCGTGCAAGGGCAGCGCATGCTGCAGGCCGCGAGCGACATCTTTCTCGGCTGGGCGAACGGACCGTTAGGGCGCCATTTCTACTTCCGGCAACTGCGCGACATGAAACTGTCGGCGAACATCGAACTGTTCGACACCGACCTGCTGGAAGGCTACGCGAAACTTTGCGGCTGGATCATGGCGCGCGCGCATGCCAAGGCAAGTGGCCAGGCAATCGAAGTCAGCGCGTATATCGGCCGTAGCGATCAGTTCGCGGAATCGCTCGCGGCTTATGCCGCCAGCTACGCGGACCAGGTGGAACGTGATTACGACGTGTTCCTGAAGGCCTGCCGCAGCGGCGAGCTCGAGGCGCGCACGGACGAAGACATGGCGGCGGATTTCCGCGTGTAACGGTCAATCGCGTTTGAGTTGTGCTGACGCCGCGTGAGCAATGTTTGCGTGGCTCGCCGCGCGTCGGTGACCGGGCTACGCGGAAAGATTGCTCACAGCTCAGTCGTCGACGCGTGCTTCACGCAGCGTAACGAAGCGCAGGTGCTGGTGGCGCGCCGCGTCGATCACGCGTGGCAGCACGGCGAGTATCAGCGGTTTGCCCTCGATGGTGAGTGCGGCATTGCCGTCGTGCAGGAGCAGGATGTCGCGCGGGGCCAGGCCCTGAAGCAGCCGCTGCGTGACCACGTGGGGATCGCGCTCGCGCGTGTCGTAGCCGCGCCGCGTCCATGCCGCGAGCCGCAAATCGAGTTTGCGCAGCACGGGCTCGAGAAAGATGTTGCGCAAGCCCGCCGGGGCGCGGAAGAACATCGGCCGCTCGCCGCTCAATGCCTCGAAGGTGCGCTGCGCCGCGTCGATCTCGCGGGTGAGCGCGCCCGGAAACGTGATCGAAAACGTGTGCACGTGAACCTGCGAATGGTTTTCCAGCGCATGGCCGCGTGCGACGATCTCGCGTGCGAGCTCCGGATAGCGCTGCGCTTTCGCGCCGATACAGAAGAAGGTGGCGCGCACCTTGAAAGCGTCGAGCAGATCCAGCACTTGCGGGGTGACGACCGGGTCGGGACCGTCGTCGATGGTCAGGGCGATCGCGTCTGCGTTGCGTGCGCCGGCGGGCAGGCGTGTCCAGTTCGGGCCCAGCAGGGAGGTGCGCGGCAACAGGCCGGCTACCGTGAAAATAGCGTGATTCACGAAGATCGCGGCGAGCCACCATGGCCATGCGGCGGGTGCCAGCAGCCAGCCGGCCAGTACGAATACGTGCCATGCGGCGGTGGCGGTGAGCATCGCGGGATAGCCGGTGCGCGGCCAGCGGTGCCGCGGCGCGGCCTCATTGCCTTGCGGCGGCGTGAAAAATTCGTTCATAAAGCGTGCTTCCTGTCTTCCTTCCTCCGTCCTGGGAAGGCCCTGAATCGCGCGCGTGAGGCGCAACAGCAAACGATACCATTGATGCGTAATGGGACGCTGTTGCGGAAGGTAACGATAAGTAATGAAAGAATGCTGAAAGACACCATGCTTTGCGACGGCCGCGCCGTTGCATTTGTGATGGGCGATCCGCTGTTGTATGGTGCTAAGGCCAAAGAAACCGAGCGGGAGAAGCGCTGTGACAGGAACGGGAATCAAGAAGGTCGCGCTGGTGACGGGCGCGGGTAGCGGCATCGGCCGGGCCTGTGCGCTCAAGATGCTGGAACACGGCTATAGCGTCGTACTCGCCGGCCGTCGCCAGGCGCCGCTCGACGCGGTGGTCGAAGAAGCGCAGCAACTGGGCGGCGACGCGCTTGCTGTGGCCTGCGATGTGACGGATGCCGACAGTGTCGCCGCGCTGTTCGACACGATCCGCGAGCGGCGCGGCCGTCTCGACGTGCTGTTCAACAACGCGGGCCGCAACGGCTCGCCGGTGGATATCGACGAGCTCGATATCGACGAATGGCGCTCGGTGGTCGACACCAATCTCACGGGCGTGTTTCTCTGCACACGTGCGGCCTTCGGTCTGATGAAAACGCAGACGCCGCGGGGCGGCCGCATCATCAACAATGGGTCGATTTCCGCGCATGCGCCGCGGCCGAACAGCATCGCCTACACGGCGACCAAGCACGCGATTACCGGCATCACGAAAGCGGTTTCGCTCGACGGCCGCAAATACGACATCGTGTGCGGGCAGATCGACATCGGCAACGCAGCGACGGAAATGGCCGAGCGCATGGCGCGTGGCGTGCCGCAGGCGAACGGCGAAATCGCGGTCGAGCCGCTGATGGACGTGCAGCACGTCGCGGACGCGGTGCTGCATATGGCCGAATTGCCGCTGTCGGCGAATGTGCAGTTCATGACCATCATGGCGAGCAAGATGCCGTTCGTCGGCCGGGGCTGAGCGGGGCGTCGCCGCACGCGTCGCGGAAGATCAACTTATACTGGGCGCTTCCTGCCTTCTGTGAAAAACGATTCGCCGTGCCCCGCGCCACACCCAAGGACGACCCGCCGCCGGTGCCGCCCGTGCAGCCCGACCTCGACGATTGTTGTCATAGCGGCTGCAATCCGTGTGTCTTCGATCTCTACGATGAAGCGCTCGAGCGCTATCAGTCAGCGCTCGCCGAATGGCAAGCGCGGCAGGCGGCGCTGACTGCGGAAACGGTGCGAACGGTGCAAACACGGCCGAGCAAACCGCGTACGCGCCGCTAAACGGTATTTCAGGTTTTACGCCAAGGCCGCAGCCATACCCCGTCCCCGTCATGACCGACCTTCATTCCGCGCCCATCGAACCCTTCAACGAAACGCACACGCTCGACGACCTGCATACCTTCGTACAGCGTTATCCGCGTCTGTTCGTGTTGACCGGCGCGGGCATCAGCACGGATTCAGGCATTCCAGGCTATCGCGACGACAACGGCGAATGGAAACGTTCGCCGCCGATCACGCTGCAGGAATTTCTCGGCACGGCCGCGATGCGCCGGCGCTATTGGGCACGCAGCATGGTCGGCTGGCCGGTGGTGGCCGACGCGCAGCCGAATGCCGCGCATACCGCTCTCGCCCGGCTCGAGGCAGCGGGCCATGTGCCGACGCTCGTCACGCAGAACGTCGACGGTTTGCATCAGCGGGCGGGCAGCCGCGAGGTGATCGAACTGCATGGCGGCATCGACGGCGTGACGTGTCTGGACTGTGGGATGCAGCATTCGCGCGCGTCGATCCAGCAGACGCTCGAAGCCGACAATCCCGCGTTGCTGGACGTCACCGCCGAAACCGCCGCCGACGGCGACGCGCATCTGGAGTGGCACGATCTCGACGCTTTCCGCATTCCGGCGTGCACGAACTGCGGCGGTTTGTTGAAGCCCGCCGTGGTGTTCTTCGGCGAAAGCGTGCCGCGCGAGCGTGTCGAAGCGGCGTCGCATGCGCTCGATGCGGCCGACGCAGTGCTGGTGGTCGGCTCGTCGCTGATGGTCTATTCGGGCTACCGCTTCTGCGTGTGGGCGCAGAAGCAGGGCAAGCCGATCGTCGCGATCAATCTGGGGCGCACGCGCGCCGATCCGCTGCTGTCGCTGAAAATCGCCGCGCCCTGTGCCGATACGCTGACCGCGCTGGCGGGCCGTCTGGCGCTCGACTGAGCAAGCCGCCCGAGCCTCCCGATCAGCGCGCGGCTCGCATAAATCGTCGATAATCTCAATCCCACGTAACGCCGCTCTCACGAAAAACAACCGTCCCGCGAAAAAGGAACGCCGATGTTGACGACGATCGAACAGCTCGAAGCAATCTACGGTCAGCCCCACGAACGCGCAGTGAAGAAAGAGATTCCCTACGTCAACGAAGACTATCGCGCGTTCATCGAAGTCGCGCCCTTCGTCGTGCTCGCCACCGCCGGTCCGGAAGGCCTTGACTGTTCGCCGCGCGGCGACGCACCGGGCTTCGTGCGCGTGATCGACGAACGCACGCTCGCGTTGCCGGACCGCATCGGCAACAACCGCGTCGACAGTCTGCGCAATATCATCGTCGAGCCGCACCTGGCGCTGCTGTTCATCATCCCGGGCGTCGGCGAAAGTTTGCGCGTGAATGGCCGCGGCCGCATTTCCAACGATCCGGAATGGCTGGACAGTTTCGCCGTCGACGGTAAACTGCCGCGCACCGTGCTGCTGATCGACGTCGACGCGGTGTACTTTCATTGCTCGAAGGCGCTGGTGCGCTCGAAACTGTGGGATCCCGCGCGGCATGTCGAACGTTCGCGCCTGCCGAGTGCCGGCGAGATCCACCGGCGCATCAACGGCGCGAGTTTCGATGCCGCAACCTACGACCGTGAACTCGCCGAACGCGTGCGCACGACCCTGTACTGAAACGAACTGAACATGACTGATTCCCATCCGGCGTTGCGGCAGCACTCGCCGTCCGCCGAACGCAATCGCGAACCGATCCTTGCCGTATTGCGCGAAGTGCTGCCGGCCACCGGCCGCGTGCTGGAAATCGCGAGCGGCACGGGCCAGCATGCTATCTGCTTCGCCGGGGCATTGCCTGGGCTCGACTGGCAGCCGAGCGATCTCGATGCAGATGCGCGTGCGTCGATTGCCGCGTGGATCGCACACGCAAGGCTGGCGAACGTGCGCGCACCGCTCGCCCTCGATGTGCATCAGGCGGATTGGGGCGCGCAAACACTGAACCCGCTCGATACATTCGACGCCGTGGTCTGTATCAACATGATTCACATCTCGCCGTGGAGCGCGACGCAAGCGCTATTCGCCGGCGCGAGTCGCCGACTGGTCGACGGCGGTGTACTGTATCTGTACGGCCCTTACAAACGCGGTGGCGCGCAAACCTCGCCGAGCAACGATGCGTTCGATCAGCAATTGCGCAGCCGCGATCCCGCGTGGGGCGTGCGCGACATGGAAGCGGTGGTCGGGTTGGGCGCATCGGTCGGACTCGTATGCGACGAGCCGATCGCGATGCCGGCGAACAATTTCAGTCTGGTTTTCAGGAAACGCCTGGACGCGGCGCGGGTCTGACTGACGTTGCTTAATGCGGTGTGTGTGCGATGTGTGTGCGGTGTGTAAGCAGTGCGTCATAAAGCGCATCGCCGGGCGCAGCAGAAAGTTGAGGCCCGCACGCAGTGGAAAACCCACTCGTTGAGTATCAATGCGCGTCAGCGAGCGGCAAGCCGGCATTTCTTTTATCCTTTCACCCTCGACGTTCCGCCGACGTTCTTTCCGGCGCGGCGTCTCGACATTTATCGGACTCTGGAGAATTCACATGGGCAAACAGGCAATCGGCGTGGTGGGGCTAGCGGTCATGGGCCGCAATTTGGCGCTCAACATCGAAAGCCGCGGCCACGCGGTCTCGGTGTACAACCGTAGCCGCGAGAAAACCGACGAACTCATCGCCGAATATCCGGACAAGAAGCTGGTGCCGGCCTTCACGCTGGAAGACTTCGTGGAGTCGCTGGAAAAACCGCGCCGCATTCTGCTGATGGTCAAGGCCGGCGAGCCGACCGACGCCACCATCGCTTCGCTCAAGCCGCTGCTGGACAAGGGCGACATCCTGATCGACGGCGGCAATACGCATTTCACCGACACCATCCGCCGCAATCAGGAACTGGCGAAAGCCGGCCTGCATTTCATCGGCACGGGCGTGTCGGGCGGCGAGGAGGGCGCGCTGAAAGGCCCCTCGATCATGCCGGGCGGCCAGCGCGACGCCTATGACCTGGTTGCGCCGATCCTCACCGAAATCGCCGCCAAGGCGCCGGACGGCGAGCCGTGCGTCGCGTACATGGGTCCGGACGGCGCGGGCCACTTCGTGAAAATGGTGCACAACGGCATCGAATATGGCGATATGCAGCTGATCGCCGAGAGCTATGCGGTGCTCAAGCAGGTCGTCGGTCTGTCGAACGAAGAGCTGGCCAAGGTCTACACCGAATGGAACGAGGGCGAGCTCGACAGCTACCTGATCGAAATCACCTCGAAGATCTTCAAAAAGAAAGATGAAGAAACCGGCAAGGATCTGGTCGATGTAATCCTCGATCGCGCCGCGCAGAAGGGCACCGGCAAGTGGACCAGCCAGAACGCGCTCGACCTTGGCGCACCGCTGCCGCTGATTACGGAAGCCGTGTTCGCGCGCGTGCTGTCGTCACTGAAGACTCAGCGCGTGGCCGCGAGCAAGGTGCTGGAAGGGCCGGCAGCCAAGCCGCTCGGCGCCGAGCGTGACGCGTTCATCGAATCGGTGCGCCGTGCGCTGTACTTCAGCAAGGTGATTTCGTACGCGCAAGGTTTCGCGCAACTGCGGGCTGCATCGGAAGAGTACAAATGGGATCTGGACTACGGCACGATTGCGAAGATTTTCCGCGCCGGCTGTATCATCCGCGCCCGCTTCCTGCAGAAGATCACCGACGCCTATACGAAAGACAAGGCAATCGCCAATCTGCTGCTCGATCCGTACTTCCGCGACATCGCGAAGAACTATCAGTCGGCGTTGCGCGAAGTGGTGATTGCCGCCATCAATGCGGGCGTGCCGGTGCCGGCATTCGCGTCGGCAGTGGCGTATTTCGACGCGTATCGGTCGGAACGCCTGCCGGCGAACCTGGTGCAGGCTCAGCGCGATTTCTTCGGCGCGCATACATTCGAACGTACCGACAAGCCGGGCAGCTTCCACGCGAACTGGAGCTGAGCGTTTGAATCGTGGCCCGGCGCGCGCTTGCAGCAAGGCGCGCCGGGCCGTGCGAGCGATTGAAATCGCGATGGGCGATTATTGCTGATAGCTATCGTGCAGATAGTGTGGAAGCACGCCAGACCCTCGACTATTGCGAATTTCGGAATAGAGTTTCATCGTTTTAGGGGTTTCCCCTAGATGCCTACGCTCCTAGACTTCTACTTAAGCGCTACGGGACAACGAGCCCAAAGCACATTAAATACAAGTTCTGGAGGTTTACATCATGAAGACCCTTATCTCTGCAGTTGTCGTCGCCGCCGCTCTGGTTGCTCCTGTTGCTTCGTTTGCTCAATCGAACCAGCCGCTTACCCGCGCTGAAGTGCGTGCTCAACTGGTGCAACTGGAAAAGGCCGGTTACAACCCGATCGGCGATCATGTCGACTACCCGGCTAACCTGCAAGCTGCGCAAGCCCGCGTTGATGCACAGAACGGCACCGTTCAAGCTGTGAACAGCGGGTACGGCGCACCGATCGCCGGCACTTCGCAAGCCGGCCGTCCGCTGACCGGCAACGACCGTAACTCGGTCTACTTCGGCAACTAATTCGCCGAAGCTGATGTGAACGCCGCCTGGCTGACAGGCGGCGGGGAATGAAAAAACGCCGACCGGATTGCCGGGCGGCGTTTTGTCGTTTACGGCTCTGCTTGGCCGCCAGATCGTTTTCAAGGCGCGCTTCAACGGGTCGGTAAATGCGGAATTCCTTCGTTGCTGGTCAGGTTGAGCTGATGAATCTGCCGATGCGCCTTGTTCAGATGCGCCTGCGCGGCGACGCGTTGCGCTTCCAGTTGCGACACCTCCTTGCGCACCTGATGCTGCCGGTTCGACACGGTCTGTTCCTGTGCGCCCCGCCGTTGCAGGTCCGTGCGCAGCCGTTCGGCCTGCGCCTCGGAGCGCGCGATCATGCGCGCGAGTTGTTCGTTTTGCGCCTCGAGTTGCGCGCGGCGCGTTTCGCCTTCCGAGAGCCGCGTCGCCTGTTCCTCGAAGTGATGGAAGGCCGCTTCCGCGGCTTCGAGCTCGGCGGCTTTGAGCGCGCGCCACAGCGAGCCGTCCTGATACAGCGCGACGTAGTACGCCAGCTCCTTCGCGTGGAACAGCAGACTGACCGAATAGGCGAAGCTGCGGAATACGCGGAACGGTGTTAGCGCTTCTTCTTCGGCGAGCCATTCGATTTCCGCGGTGTCAGCCATCTGCACGCCGCGCGCGCTAACCTGAGAGGGCACCACCGGCACCGGCCGTAACGTCGTCACCGGCCGTGCCGGCTCGGCGACGGGGGCGGAGGGTGCATCGGCGGGAGCGACAGCGGGCGTGACGCCGGCCGCCGCGGCCAGCGCTGCTTCCTCGCTGTCGTCGGGCGATACGGAATCGGCGGCGTTCTCTCGCGCGACCTGCACGAGATGCGATGGGCCTGCCAGCACGCTGCGGCGGTTCAGGAGACTTTTCACGGCGGTTCCTCCGGTTGACTCGCCCGAAACCTTCAGATGGCGTCGACAGTCAAGCATGCCGGACAATCTGGCGGTTCGTGCGGTGAGCGAAAAGTGGCGGACCGGCGGCGCTAGCGCTGAGCACCGGGGTGCGCGGCAGTGCGGATGCGTTTTCCGCGAGCGCAGCTTTAATGCAGGGTGCGATGCCGTCGGCCTATTTCATCGAACAGCGCGCGGCTGGGTTCGAGGGCAAGCAACCAGGATTCGTCGTAACCGCTGAGATTGTCGAGCGCCTCGCGCAGCCGTTCGATCGCCAGCGCAGGAATCTCGACGCTGGCTTCGACGCCGCTCGACAATCCTGCGATGCTGGCCAACTGGACCAGCGCGTCGGCGGCCTCGGCGACGTCTGCCGCGAAGACCAGATGGGTGTTCAGCAACTCGACCAAACCGGGCGACGCCGCAACATCGTCGACGTTGAGTTGCACGGCCAGAAACGTGGCTTTGTTCATCCTCAACTCCTCGCAGGATCCAGGCGTTTGTGTACGGTGCGTTGCGGCAGCATGACTGAGTATAGGCGAGGGTTGAAAGGATTCAATAATCACACGAATGGGCTCGCGCAGCCGTGTGGCGGCGGTCGGGCCTGCTGCAACACCTATAATGGCGTCGGTCGAAACGCGTGATCCTGCCGGGCCGGGCGGCTCGGTATGCGGCACGGATAACGCGTCGACAGCGACTGCTTCTCAACCCACTATTCACCATGAAGATCATTCGCAGCAAGAGCTTCACCGCGACGCGTCCGTGGGACGCGCTCGATATCGCCAACATGGGCGGCATCACGACGCGCCTGCATTGGACCGATCAGCCGTACAAGTGGCATGTCAACGACGGCGAGGAAGTGTTCGCCGTGCTCGACGGGCGTGTGGAGATGCGCTATCGCGAAGGGGGCGTCGAACAGTCGGCGATTCTGGAAACGGGCGATGTGTTCTACGCGTCGGTGGGCACCGAACATGTTGCGCATCCGATCGGCGTGGCGCGCATTCTGGTGGTCGAGGCCGAGGGCAGTGTCTGACGGTTCCTTGGCCCAAGTCGTGTCGAAGCCTTTGCCAATGCACACGGCGGCATAATGGATAGGTGCCGTGGCGCCCGTCGCGAGCGGCACGGCGAATGCTTGGGGCTGATTGAATCCGATTGAATCTAAGTGTCGAGGAAAATCACATGACAAGACAATGGCAATTCACGGCGACCCGGTTGCTGATCTCGGCGACACTCGGCGTGATGATCAGCGGTTGTACGTCGATGCCGTGGGAAAGCACGCCGTTCTATAGCAGCGCGCCGTCCCACCCGACCACCCTTGGCACGGTCCCTGTGCCGGCCGGTTACTACCGCGCCAATCCGGGAGACACGCTGGCGGGCATCGCGTCGGCGTACGGTCGCAAGCCGCAGGAGATTGCGGCATGGAACGGCCTCGCAGCGAATGCGGCGGTCAATCCGGGGCAGGTGCTGCGGGTGGCGCCGCCCATGGCGTCGGGTAGCGTGGTGACGCCGCCGGTCGGTGTTGCTGGTCAGAATGGCGCGGCCGCCACGCCTGGCACGCCCGGTGCGGCTGGTGTCGCGCAGCAAGGCGTGCTGCTGTGGCCGTTGCGGGGTCCCGTGCTGAAAGCCTTTGCGCCGGGCAAGTCGAACGGTATCGTGATCGGCGGCCACGCGGGTGATCCGGTCAAGGCCGCCGCGACCGGCCGGGTGGTTTACGCCGGCACGGGGATCGAGGCGTACGGGCCCCTTATCATCATCAAGCACGACGACTCGCTGATTACCGCCTACGGGCAGAACAGCACGCTGCTGGTCAAGGAAGGCGACGCTGTCGCGCAAGGGCAAACCATCGGCGAAGTCGGTGTGGATAGCCGGGGCGTGGCGTCGATTCAGTTCGAAGTTCGCCAGAATGGCCAGCCGGTCGATCCGCTTGCGTGGCTGCCGAAGTCGGGTGGGTGAACCGCGTCTATTAGCGCGGTTTTCAGCGCCGCGTTAATTAATTGAATACACTGTGTGGCTCAACAACCGGAGTCGTGGCCGTTCATCGAAGTAGATGAAGCGGTGCACGGGCCGGCGGTCACAGGCTGTCATGCATTGACACAAACAGGGACACACGAGGTTTTCACCATGATCGATTTGCGCAGCGACACCGTAACCCGTCCAACTCCTGCCATGCTCGCGGCGATGTCGGCCGCCGAAGTGGGCGACGACGTCTGGGGCGACGACCCAACCGTGCTGCGTCTGCAGGCAACGGTCGCGGAGCGTGCCGGCAAGGAAGCCGGCCTGTTCTTTCCGAGCGGCACGCAAAGCAATCTGGCGGCGTTGATGGCGCATTGCGCGCGCGGCGACGAATACATCGTCGGCCAGTTGGCGCATACCTATAAGTACGAAGGCGGCGGCGCGGCGGTGCTCGGCAGTATCCAGCCGCAGCCGCTCGAGAATGCCGCCGACGGTTCGATCCCGCTCGAGAAGATCGCCGCCGCGATCAAGCCGATCGACAACCACTTCGCGCGCACGCGCCTGCTGGCGCTGGAAAACACCATCGGCGGCAAGGTGCTGCCGGCGGGTTATGTCGACGAGGCGGTGCAGTTGGCGCGTAAGCATGGCTTGGCGGCTCACCTTGACGGCGCGCGGGTCTACAACGCGGCGGTTGCATCGGGCAAGCCGGTCGCAGCACTATGCGAACCGTTCGACTCAATCTCGATCTGTTTTTCGAAGGGCTTGGGGGCACCGGTTGGCTCGGTTCTGGTCGGCAGCCAGGCGCTGATCGATGTGGCGCATCGCTGGCGCAAGGTGCTGGGCGGCGGCATGCGTCAGGCCGGTGTGCTGGCCGCGGCTTGCCTGTACGCGCTGGATCACAACGTCGAGCGTCTCGCCGACGATCACGCGAACGCCGCACATCTGGCGGCCGGTCTGGAATCGATCGACCATGTCAAGGTGCAGTCGATCGCGACCAACATGGTGTTCGCGCATTTTCCGCAGCAGCATTGCGTACCGCTGGAAGCGTGGCTGAAGGAGCGCGGCATCCTCACGCAGATGCTCTACGCGTCGCGCTTCGTTACGCATAAGGATGTGTCGCGTGCGGATATCGATACGTTTATCGCCGCGGTGAAGGGGTATTTCGCCGCGCATTGATTGAAATGCCGGGAAGAAAAAACGGGCGCACTGCCACAGCAGTGCGCCCGTTTTGTTTATTTCGCCGACGCTTTCGCGTGCACGCCCGCGCGATGCGACGGCGCGAACAGCCGCAGTCCGCTCGCAAGGCTCGCCGCGCCGGCAAAGAAGGCGCCGGCGCTGAGCGCGAGCGTGGGTCCATGCCGGCCGGCGATACCAAAGCTCAGCGCGACCAGCGCAGCGCCGGTGGTCTGCCCAAGCAGCCGGGCAGTCGCGACGATGCCGCTGGCGCCGCCGCTGCGCTCGGGCGGTGCGCTCGCCATCAGTGCCTTCAGGTTGGGCGACTGGAAAAAGCCGAAGCCCGCGCCGCAAATCGCCATGCGGATGCCGATGTCGAGCACATGCGGATGCACCGGCAACAACGCGAGCGACGCCATCCCCGCCGACATCACCGCCAGACCGATCGCGCCAAGCAGGCCCGGCGGATAGCGGTCGGACAGACTGCCCGCCAGCGGCGCGGCCAGTGCGACCACCACGGGCCACGGCGTCATCAGAAAGCCGGTCTCGACCTGGCTGCGATGCAGCACGTCCTCAAAGTAGAAAGGCAGCGACACGAACGCCAGCCCTTGCGCGGCGAACGAGCACACCGCAGTCACCGCGGACAACGCGAACACCGGCCGCTTGAACAGATCGACCGGCAGCATCGGCGCCGGGTGACCGGCTTCGCGGCGAATCAGCAGTACGCCGAACACCACGGCGATCGCGGCCGCGCTCAGCACGAGTTGCGTCGAGGCGCGCTGGGCCGCTTCGCCGAGCGCGAAGATCAGCGCGGCGAAGGTGATCACGTTGAGGAGCGCCGCAATCGGGTCGAAGTTGTGCTTGCCGCGCTCGGTGTGCGGCAGCGCGGGCCATGCGAAGGCAAGCGCCAGCAGACCCAGCGGCACGTTGACTGCGAACAGCCACGGCCATGCGGCAACGGACAGAATCAGCGAGGCCACCGTCGGCCCGACTGCGAACGACACGCCAACAATCAACGCGTTAGTGCCGAGGCCGCGTCCGAGCCGGTGCGGCGGATACAGATAGCGGATCAGCGCCGTGTTGACGCTCATGATCGCGCTCGCGCCGAGACCTTGCAGCACGCGCGCGGCGGCCAGCATCGGCAGTGTCGAAGCGAGCGAGCAGGCCAGCGACGCCAGCGTGAATAGCGCAATGCCGCCGATATAAATCCTGCGATGCCCAACGATGTCGCCGAGTGCGGCGAGCGGCAGCAGTGTCGCGACCATCGCGAGCTGGTAGGCGTTGATGATCCATACCGAAGCGGCGGGTGCAGCATGCAGATCCGCGGCGATGGCGGGCAGGGCGGTGTTGGCGATCGCCGTGTCGAGCGTGGCGAGTGCGACTGCGAGCATGATCGCGGCCATCGCGCGCCGATTGGCGGCGCTCATCGGGCCGTCCGCCGGAAAGGTCTGGTCGAGCGTGGCGCTGGGTTTGTCGGACAAGGCGTGGCTCGTCGGGTTATGCATGCCGCAGCGCTTGGCGCGTCGGAGGGACAGCGCGGCGGCGTGCAGGCGGCAGGGTGGTTGCGTGGCGTGAAGCGCGGGGCCCGAGTTCAGCGCTCAGGGCGGCGCGCGCGGCGAATGAAGTGATTGTTACAGAGACGTGGAAATCGTGCTGGGAGGCCGGCAGGGCGGGGCGCTCGATCGGACGCCTCTAACGCAACTAACGGTCAAGCCCACGCGGCGTCTTCGAATCGGCGTGGCGCCGCGTTATCGCATATCGCTTCGGCATAACAGTTCAGCAGACGAGGCGCGCCGATTTGACCACGTATCGAACCAGTCAACGCATTCATCGCCACGTCACAGGTCGAAAAAGATAATCGTGCTGCCTCTCCCATTCAGTCGGCTTTCATTGCTCGTTATCCTTTGCCTGTTTTGCGGGCCGATGCACGCACCCAGTGCCGCGCACAGGCCGCATCTGCACCGCGTGCGTGCTTGGAACGCGTGCGGAATGCGTGCGGAACGCGTGAAGCCCCGTATGTCGGCGGGCATGGCATGTGCATGAACACCCGCTCGCGCTCGCCGGTGTTCCTGCGCCGTAAAATGTCGTACTCTGTTTGTTAACCCGCCTGACCGACACGCGCCTCCCGTCCGTCATCTATGCGGTTCGCGTATGTCGCGTCGTTTTTTCCCCGGAGGCCTCGATGACAGCCGTCGATCTGGAATTCGACCAGCTCAACAGTACCGTCGACGCGCTACGGCGCTCAATTTCCAATCGCATGATGTACGGCGTCGGCAAGGACGCCGTCACCGCTCATCCCCATGACTGGCTGCACGCCGCGGCGCTCGCCGTGCGCGACCGGCTGGTCGCGCGCTGGATGAAGACCACGCGCCTGCAGTACGAACAGGACGTCAAACGCGTCTACTACCTGTCGATGGAATTCCTGATCGGCCGCACGTTTACGAACGCGTTGCTGGCGCTCGGCATCCACGATCAGGTGAAGGAAGCGCTCGCGGATCTCGGCGTCGATATGGACATGCTGGTCAATATCGAACCGGACGCGGCCCTCGGCAACGGCGGCCTCGGGCGGCTCGCCGCCTGTTTTCTCGATTCGATGGCGACGCTCGGCATTCCGGGCTTCGGCTACGGTATCCGTTACGAATATGGCATGTTCCGTCAGGAGATCGTCGACGGCGAGCAGGTCGAAGCGCCGGACTACTGGCTGCGCGCGGGCAATCCGTGGGAGTTTCCGCGGCCCGAGATCAAGTACATGGTGCACTTCGGTGGGCGTACTGTGCAACGCGGCGAGCATGTGGAGTGGATCGACACCGAGCATGTGAATGCCACCGCGTATGACACCGTCATTCCGGGTTACGCGACAGACGCGACCAATACGCTGCGCCTTTGGTCGGCGCGCGCTACCGAAGAACTCGATCTCGGCGCGTTCAATCGTGGCGACTACCGCAATGCAGTCGATACGAAGAACATGTCGGAGAACGTTTCGCGCCTGCTGTATCCGGACGACTCGACGCCGGCCGGCCGCGAACTGCGGCTGCGGCAGGAATACTTCTTCGTTTCGGCGACCATGCAGGATCTGATTCGCCGCTATCAGCGCACGCACAGCACGTTTGGGCGCTTCTCCGAAAAGGTGGCGGTGCATCTGAACGACACGCACCCGGTTCTGGCGATTCCGGAACTGATGCGTTTGCTGGTGGATGTTCATCATCAACCATGGGACAAGGCGTGGCATCACGTCACGAAGATTTTCTCGTACACGAACCACACCTTGATGCCCGAGGCGCTCGAAACATGGGACGTCGAGATGCTTGCGCGCCTTTTGCCGCGGCATCTGGAAATCATCTTCGAGATCAACGCGGGCTTTCTCAAGCATGTCAGTGAGCAATCGGGACACGACGGCGAGATGATCCGCCGCATTTCTCTAGTCGATGAATACGGCCAGCGGCGTGTGCGGATGGCGTATCTGGCGATCGTTGCGAGTCACAAGGTGAATGGCGTATCGAAGCTGCATTCGCAGCTGATGACGCGCGATATCTTCGCCGACTTCGCGCGCATCTATCCGGACCGTTTCACTAACGTCACCAACGGCATCACCCCGCGGCGCTGGCTGGCGCAGGCGAGTCCGTCGCTGTCGTCGCTGATCGATCAGCAGATCGGCAAGCATTGGCGCAGCAATCTGTTCGAGCTGGAGCAACTGCGCAGTCTGCGCAACGACAGCGCGTTCATCGACGCCTTTCATGAAGCAAAACGGCAGAACAAACTGCGGCTCGTGCAGCGGCTTGCGCATCACACCAAACTGCACTTCGATCCCGATGCGTTGTTCGACCTTCAGGTCAAGCGCATTCACGAATACAAGCGGCAGTTGCTGAACGTGTTGCACGTGATCGTGCGCTACAACCAGATTCGTGCGAATCCGGAGCGCGATTGGGTGCCGCGCGTGGTGATGTTCGCCGGCAAGGCGGCGTCCGCTTATCGCATGGCGAAGACGATCATCAAACTGATCGGTGACGTCAGCGAGAAGGTCAATCACGATCCGTTGATCGGGGATCGCCTCAAGGTGGTGTTCGTGCCGAACTACGGCGTGAGCGTGGCCGAGTTGATCATTCCAGCGGCTGATCTCTCCGAGCAGATTTCGATGGCCGGCACCGAAGCGTCAGGCACCGGCAACATGAAGCTCGCGTTGAACGGCGCGTTGACGATCGGCACGATGGACGGCGCCAACATCGAGATCTGCGACGCAGTGGGGCGCGAGAACATTTTCATCTTCGGCCATACCGCTGATGAAGTGGACAACCTGCGCGCCACCGGCTACCGGCCGCGGCAAGTCTACGAGGAGAATCCGGAATTGCGCATGGCGCTCGACCAGATTCGCACGGGCTACTTCTCGCCGGATGATCCACTGCGCTTCTCGGATATTTTCCACACGTTGGTGGATTGGGGCGATCACTACATGGTGCTCGCCGATTTCGCCGCGTTTGCGAAAGCGCAGGACGAAGTGGATGCGCGTTTCATCGACAAGCGCGCGTGGACCGAGAGCGCGATCGAGAACGTCGCGGGCATGGGACAGTTTTCGTCGGACCGCACCATCGGCGAATATGCGCGCAACATCTGGCACGTGAATCCGCTCAATATGGAGTGACGCGGGCACGTTTGCGTGTGGCGCCTGCTCAAACGAAAAAGGCCGTGCGAAATTTTTTGCACGGCCTTTCTTTATTGACGGATGACTATCACGGGGCGAATCGTTCGCTCTCGTTCGCGGCATACAAACCGAACTGCCCGCGCGGGAAATCGAATAGCACGTCGATGTTCTGCATCGCCATCAAACCGACCACGATGCGGTTAGCGTCCGGTTTCGCCTTGACGATCGTGACTTGCGCCTTCTCGTAGCGGTGCACCCACGATCCTGTGCCGATGGCCGTCTCGTAGTTGCCCTGATCGAGCACATTGCCGACATCGCCGTCACCGGTCCAGTTGGGCGCTTTGTCCATTTCGAGGCGGATCATGCCGGTGCTGCCGGTTGCGAACACCAGCGGCGCGCAGAAGGTCATCTTGTTGCCCACATTCACGCAGCCTCGCGGCCATTGCGCCGTACCGTCTTGCGACATTGTCATTGGCACCATCGTGTAGTCCTTGGTAATGGTCCTCGAGGGGCTCAACACCATGTACGGCTTCGCGAAGTTCGAGTGCACCAGATAGCGTTGGCCGATGTTGCCGGGCAATGCGCGCAGAGGTTGCGTGTAGCTGTTGTCGTCGGGCTGCGCGGCGCCGACGCCGACGATGCCGGAAAACGCCCAGCCGAATTCACCGGTGTAGCCGTCCATCCCGGCGCACTTGCGCGCGTTCGGCAGGCAACGCACGACGTCCACCGCTTGCGCGGCGATCGGCGTTGGGGTGGTGCCGGCGAGGCTGAACGGCACTTTCACGGCCGAGCCGAGAATCTCCACGCCGTTCGCGAACGACAACGACGTCATGCCGCCGGCGCTTGCGTAGTTCGAACCCGGCAGCACCGACTTCAGCACCCGCGTGCCTTGCGTCCCCGTGTCGAGCGCCATGTATACCGGTTTGCCGTCGAGTTGGACCGGCAGACCGAGGCGTGCGTGGTCTTCGTCGGCACGCTCCACGTGCAGCGGAATCAGCAGGCCGTCGTTGCCGCCGTTGATCAGCGCGGCATTGGGGGCTGGCGGCGCGGGGGTGGGGAAGGTGACGGAGCAGCCGGTCAGTGCGGCGAGCGCGCCGGCTGCAACCAGTGCCGCCGCGGCTGAACGACGAAAATGAGAGCGAAAACGAGGACCGGCATGCCGGCGCGCGGCATCGAGAGACGACAGGAACATAGGATCACGCTTTGCAAAAAGGCGAGTCCCTGGCGAAGGCGATGCATCGTGAGCTGTGGGGTGGACTACTCGAACAGCACTGGCGGCAATCTCACTGAATTGCCGCGGCGTGGGCGGGGAAACCGGGACGCTTGCGGGGCCTGCGGGAGGGAACACGCGATAACAGGAGCGGCGACTCTACACGGCCACCCGCGGGCAATTGCAAAGATGTGTAAAGGTTTGGAGGGCGGCTGGCAAGTCGCCCGTGCAAGTGTTGATCTATGTCAATAGTCGCGTGGACGGCGGATCACGGTGGTTTGCGCGCGGCCGAGCGTGGCACGGTCGAGGGCGCTTGTCAGCAGGCCGATCACGTCGTCGAGGGTGCGCGAGGTGACTTCGACACGAAAGGTCACGCGCTCGTGTTGCTGGTCGACGGTCACGACATAGAGGCGCAGATCGTCGCCGAGAGCGGTATGCAATGCACGCCGCCCTTGTGCCGACGAGGTGCCGGGCACGGTGACGTCGATGATGACGAGCGGAACGACGACATGTGTGCGGCGGGGAAGGCGTGATTCGCGCGCTGCGCGCGGGATGGAAACTTCAGACGTTGCAACTGACGTGAGCATCATGATTGCGCCGATTCGGCGAGGCGGCGCGCGTTGTTGACACCCAACCACTCTAACGACGTGCGTCTCAACGACGCGCAAAAGCTACCGCGTCACGAATCAATTTTGTGTTAACGCGCCACGCCTCGCGGATGGCGGATGGCGGCGGCTCAGACCTTGGGTGCCGCAGCGACGGCCTTCGCCTCGTGCACGGCCGCGGCGACGCGCTCGACGAACTCGCGATCGGTGCTCATGAGCGCCTCACGCAGGCCATTCGCGGTCTGCACCATCAGACGATGCGTGATGTCCTGGGTCGCCCACGTGAGCCAGCCGACCACCACCAGCATCGTGCCGCACACCATGCCGACCGGCGAGCGCAATATCCCGCCGACAATAACGCCCACGAGTCCGACGAGCGAGATCGCACGGGGCAGGGCTTTGTTTTTCTGCACGGTGACGACTTGCACGTCGACGATGTCGCGCAGCGGAAAGACCTGGCCGGCCGACGAGAGTGCGTTACGCGTGACCGACACGCCGCGATCGTTGAAAGGGGTTTCCATCGAGTCCAATGCAAGCGGTAGCAAAGGGCGCAGCGTACCAGATGCGGCGGCAGCGCTGGAAGTGGCGGGGTGAGGAAGATATCTTTACATCAACGCAGAAGCCCGAAACACCGCTCCCCCAAAAGAAAAAACGCCCCGCAGGGCGTTTTCCAGAACCTCGGGACAGCAAGGAACTCGCGCTCCTCGCCGACAAGGCAAAGCTCGCTTAGAACTTGTGACGGATACCGACGCGGAATGCCAGTTGGTTGTCCGCGCCCGTGCCCGACGTGTTGAAGTAGCTCGTGCTCGAACCGATCTGCGCTTGCAGATCTTGCGTGCCATTGCGGCCAGCAGCGATCTGATAGATGCCCAGGGCGTAGACGTCCGTGCGCTTGCTCAATGCGTAGTCGACGCTCAGGTCGGCCTGGTTCCAGTGGCCGCGATTCGCATCGCTCAGGTGCATGTACGTGTAGCCAGCGCCTGCCGTCAGTGCCGGCGTGAACGCGTACTTCGCGCCCGCTTCGTATGCAGCGAACGTGGTCGAGCTGCCCGAGATCGGTTGGAAGCGCGTGTTCGTGTACAACGCCCACAGCGTAGCCGCGCCGATCGAGTAACGGCCGCCGACGCCGAACGTGCGCAGATCACGCACGTTGCCCGTCGTCACGTTGGCGATAGCCGTCGAGAATGCCGGGGTGGACTGGCTCGGGTAACGGATGTCCGTGTACGCTGCGCCGACGCCGAACGGGCCGTTCGCGTAGTTCACGCCAAAGCTGTATGCACGCGACGAACCTGCGACTGGTGCTGCGGTCGTGCCGGTTGCCGGCGAGCCGGCGAATGCGCCAGCCTGGTTCGAGAAGCCATACATCGCGCCGAAGGTCAGGCCCGCGAAATTCGCGCTGCTGAACTTGACTGCGTTGTTGATGCGGCTCGACGTCAGCTGGTCGACGTCGTTGATGTGGTAAGCGTAGTTACCCGCGACGGTTTGGCCACCCGTCGAGTAGTTGCCGCCCAGGTAATCCGTCGAAAACGAATACTGGCGACCGAACGTCAGCGAGCCGACGTTGTTCTGCGACAGACCGACATACGCTTGACGGCCGAACAGCGCGCCGCCTTGGCCGAGCGTGCCGTTGCCGCTGTTAAAGCCGCTTTCCAATACGAACAGTGCCTTCAGGCCGCCACCGAGATCTTCGGTGCCGCGCAGGCCCCAACGGCTGCCTTGAGCAACGCCGTCGTCGTACTTGAAGAGGTTGTCGTGACCGGTAGCGGTCTTCGAGTTGTTTACGTAGCTGATACCGGCATCGATCAAGCCATACAGCGTGACGCTGCTTTGTGCGTGGGCGGCGGTGGCGAAGACGGCGAGCGTAGCGGCGGCAAATACTTTCTTGTTCAAGACTTTCTCCGATTAAAAATTAAGCGATCACCACGCCGCACTCTTTGGTAAGGTCGTGAGATGGACCGCAATTTAAGGGAACGCAGAGTAAGGTCTGTGACAGCTTTGCTTATTTTTGTAATCTGTCGCGCTGGCGCGACACTCACATAGCATTGCCAGTTGAAATCGAGCAAGGCACGTCGTGTATAAGCTTTTTCCAGATCGTGCATATAAGCGTGTGAAAAACGATTGGTTTTCGGGGGCATTTGCTGCATGCGAGGATCCGCACCTGCTAATCAAAATCGCTTGTGGGGAAATGCATGCAACGCCGGAAAATCATCCAGAATCTGCTCGCTATCGCCGCCGTTTCGCTGACGGCAACGTTTGCGCACGCCGACGACAAACAACTGAAGATCGGCACGATGAGCGGCCCGGACGCACAAATCTGGTCGGTCGTGACCAAGGTGGCGGCGCGCGAAGGGCTGAATGTGAAGGTCATCGAATTCAACGACTACGTGCAGCCGAACGCGGCACTCGACTCGGGCGACCTCGACGCGAACGGGTTCCAGCACCAGCCGTTTCTCGATAGCCAGATCAAGCAGCGTGGCTACAAGATCGTCAACGTCGGCCTGACCTACGTTTCGCCGATGGGCTTCTATTCGAGAAAGCTCAAGTCGCTCAAGGACTTGCCGGAAGGCGCGAAGGTCGGCATCCAGAACGATCCGTCGAATGGCAACCGTGCGCTGCTGCTGTTGCAGAAGTACGGCGTGATCAAGCTGAAGCCGGGCGTCGGCACGAACGGCGTCAACGCCACGCCGCTCGACGTCGCCGAGAATCCGAAGAAGATCAAGCTGGTGGAACTCGACGCCGCGCAATTGCCGCGCTCGCTCGACGACCTCGACGCGGCGTCGATCAACACGGACTACGCGGTGAAGGCCGGCTTGCAGCCGACGAAAGACGCGATCGCGATCGAGGACCTCAAAGGTCCGTACGCGAATCTGATCGCCGTGCGCGCGCAGGATCGCGACAAGCCGTGGGTCAAGAAGCTGGTCGCGGCGTATGAGTCGGATGAAGTGCGCAAGTACATCGACACGCAGTTCAAAGGCGCGATCATTCCGGCTTTCTGAGCGGATTGACAGGCGGCTTGCCGGCCGCCTTTGAACCATCCGTTCTTTCGCAACAGGCCCTTAAAAGCAGAACGCCCGCTGAAATAGCGGGCGTTCTGCTTTGCCGGCACAGCTTTCGCGGATGACTCCAGGAAAGCGCGGCTTCAAGTGTTCCTTAGTTGCTCAACAACGACCCGCTTCTGAACGCCTTCGCACCGGCAATGCGCGCGAATTCCAGCCCGGCCGTCGCAAAGCGCGTCAAATGCCGCGCATACAGCACGCCGGCTACCGTGCTCTTAAGCGTGACGACGCGATCGGTCAACGGATCGACGATATCGGCGATCTCATGGCCGACATCGACCCATGTACCGACTTCGCAGCGATACACGAGCACACCGCTGATCGGCGCGACGATCGGCTCGGCGCCGGCCAGAGGCGTGGCGGCGAATTCGAGCGCCGGCAGCGGGGCGGCCGTACCGTCGATCACACCGCGCGAGGTCAGGTACTCGATGATCGCCTGGGCGTCGCGCTCCGCGTACTCGTACGACACTTCGCGTTGACCGCGCAGTTCGATCGTGACAGAAACCGAGCCGTTTGGAATCGGGAAACGGTCGCCGTAACGGCCGCGCAAATCCGACCAGCAGAAGCTGTGGATTTCGTCGAACGGATTACCCACGGAATTCAGCGCCAGCAGCGACGCCTTCGCGTCCAGATAGCAGGCGAGCGGCTCGACTTCCGGCCACAGGTCCGGGTTCGTGTAGAGGTGCATCGCGGCTTCCCAGTCGCAGTGCAGATCGAGCACGACGTCGGCGTCAAACGAGAGTTTTTGCAGCGCCAGACGTTGCGATTCGAGTTCGGTTGCCGGCTCCTGCGCGTCGAGCGCTTCGCGCATCGCCGCGCGGATCGCCGTGCGATTGGCGTCGATGTTGTCGGTCAGGCGCGCTTCGATGCCGGGCTGAATCAGCGCCGACAGCTCGTAGAAATTGCGGTTGAAGTTCTGCGCGCTGTTGGTCTCGAAGCGGCCGGTCAGATGGCCGAGAAAGTGCTGATTCAGGCCGATCGGATTGGCCACCGGCACGATCACGACTTCGCCGCGCACCTTGCCGGCGGCTTCCAGTGCGGCGAGCTTGCGGCGCAACGCCCACGAAACCAGCATGCCGGGCAACTCGTCGGCATGCAGCGACGACTGGATGTAAATCTTCTGCCCGCCGCCAGGACCGTAGTGAAAACTCGTCAGATTACGGGCGGTGCCGAGCGTCGGGGCAATCAGCGGATGGGTTTGGGTTTGCATGGTTTTCAAATCCGCGGGCATTTGGGGCGTGCCGCGCTATGTCGTTGATTACAAGGGGAAAGGGTGTTCAAAGGTCGGTCATTGGCGGGCGGGTTCGCAGCGCCTCTAGCGCACGATCTTAGCCGATATGACGCGGCGCGTGGTCTTGTGCGGCGCGGCCCGGAGCGCGCGGCACGCGGGCAGGCCTGTCCGGTTCGATCGCAGTCCGGGCGGCGCGGCAAAGCGGCCCCGCAAACGAAACGGGCTCCGCGTAATGCGGAGCCCGTTTTTTGCAAGCCGGCAAGCGCGCCGTCAGGCGCGCGTGACTGGCTTAGCCGCCGTACACGTCGAAGTCGAAGTACTTCTTCTCGAGCTTCTTGTACGTACCGTCCTTGATGATGTCGGCAATCGCCTTGTCGACCTTCGCCTTCAGATCGGTGTCTTCCTTGCGCATGCCGATGCCTGCGCCGTTGCCGAGGATCTTCGGATCGTCGAGGTCCTTGCCGACGAAGTCGAAGCCCGCGCCGCGCGGCGTCTTCAGGAAGCCGATGTCAGCTTGCACCGCGTCTTGCAGCGCCGCGTCCAGACGGCCCGACAGCAAGTCGGCATAGACCTGGTCCTGGTTCTGATACGGCACAACCTTCGTGCCCTTCGCTTCCCAGTACGTCTTTGCGTAGGTTTCCTGGATCGTGCCTTGCTCGACACCAACCGTCTTGCCCTTGAGCGAATCGGCGGTCGGCAGGATGCCCGAACCCTTCTTCGCGACGAGGCGCGTCGGCGTGTTGAACAGCTTCGACGAGAAGGCGATCTGCTCGGCGCGTTGCGGCGTCATGGACATCGACGACAGCACGCCGTCGAACTTCTTCGCCTTCAGGGCCGGGATCATGCCGTCGAAGTCGTTTTCGACCCACACGCACTTGGCCTTCAGGCGCGCGCAGATTTCATTGCCGAGGTCGATGTCGAAGCCCGCGAGCTTGCCGTCGGAGCCCTTGGACTCAAACGGGGGGTAGCTGGCGTCAACGCCGAAACGGATTGTCGACCAATCTTTAGCGTGTGCGCCAATCGAGACGGTTGCAAGCAGAGCAACCGTCAAAGCCGCTAGCAGTTTTTTCACTGTTTAACTCCTCGGTGTAGTTCGAATACTCCCGTATGCGGTTGTGCCGCTGCGGGACGCCCGGCGCGACTCACGACCGGGCTTGGGTTGAAGCTGCCGGCCGGGGCGGCCAGCAGCGCGCGCCAAGCTTATCAGTTCAAAAAGATTGGGTAGCTAGTGAAACACCGGATAGCGCAATGGAATAGCTTCTAAAGCCTGAATGTGGTGAAGATTCGACGGCGCGATCATGCGTTTTGCATGGCCTTGGGATGCTACCTGTTGTCGCGTAAAGAAGCCGTAATGAAGTTGGCTAACCACGCCGCTTTGCCGGCGTACTTCGCATCATGCGCTGTGCCGTCGAAACCGGTATTCAGAATGGCGCTATTACCCGCAGTTATTGCAGACTATTACCGCGACCGCGTTTGATGCAATTGGCTGTCGCCGAGTTAAAGATTTCGCTTGATCGACCGTTAAATACAGATGAGCGCATTTGTTAAATCACACTTGACCGATTGCTTTTTTCTCGATCGAGGTGGGGGCCGGAACCAAAAATGCATTGCTTGGCGCTATGATCAACGCTCCGCACGGCTGCCTTTGCAGCGTACGATCATATCGGTATCCGTCTGAACAAAGTCATCGAGCACTACGCCCGCGATTAAATCCCGCGCGCCTGTTTGCGTTCGTCTTAATGACCTTCTGCTAAGCGGTTGTATATGCACACGATTTCGATGGCAGACGAAATGCGCTGTTTCAAACCATTGCGCCGGAGCCGGACTGCAGTCGCAGCGGCCCGCGCGAAGTCACTGCGCGGCCGCGCGTTTTCCGCTTTTTTGACATTACTGATAAACGCTGCTTTCTGCTGTAGCCTTTTGTCATCAGCATCCGCCGTGGCGGCCGACAACGTTCTGCGTGTGCTGGCATGGCCCGGTTATGCGGACGCTGACGTCGTCAAGACTTTCGAGTCACGCTACAACGCGAAGGTCGAAGTCACGCTGGTCGATTCCGACGAGGCGCTGTGGGCGCAGATGCATGCTCAGGGCACGCCGCAGTTCGATGTGCTCGCTGCGAATACTGCTGAAATCGAGCGCTATACCCGCGCGAATCTGCTGGCGCCGCTCGATCTGGCCAGTTTGCCGAATACGAAAAAACAGTTGCCGCGGTTTCAGGCGCTGTCGGCGATCGAAGGGCTGACCTCGGCAGGCAATGTATACGCCATTCCATTCACGTACTCGTCGATGGGGCTGATCTATGACCGCAAGCAGATCGCCGTTGCGCCGCGCTCGATGCGCGAATTGTGGAACCCGCGCTATCGCGGCAAGGTGCTCGACTTCAATAGCGCCCAGCATAATTTCTCGTTCACCGCGCTGGCGCTGGGCTATCCGCATCCGTTTCAGCTCGACGACACGCAGATGCGCGTGATCGCTCACAAGCTCGTCGATCTGCGCCGCAATCTGCTGACCTATTACACGCTGCCTGAAGAAGCGACCGCGTTCTTCATCCAGCACAAAGTTGCCTTGATGTTCGGCAACTACGGCACCCAGCAGGTTGAATCGTTGCGCCGCGCCGGCGCCGATGTGGGCTACGTGATTCCCGACGAAGGGGTGCTCGCCTGGCTGGACTGCTGGTCGATGACGCGTTCCGCCAAGGACCGCCCGCTTGCGCTTGCGTGGATCAACTACATGCTCGAACCGGACGTCAGTGCATTGCTGACTCAACGCCAGGGGCTCGCCAACACGTTGACGGCGCCGGCGGAGAACAGCGACAAGGCGCATATCCTCTGGATCGGCCCGGTGGAAGATATTCAACGGCGCGAGGACCTGTGGAGCCGAATCGTGTCGGGCGACCGGTCGGAGCGTTTCTGATGATGCGTCCCGGCCTGACCTTCAAGTTATCGATTCTGCTTGCGTGCATTGGCGTGCTCGCGTCCGGTGCGACCGGTTATTACACGTATCGTGCCAACCGCACGATGCTCGTGAACGAGGCTGAACGCAGCCTGCTGACTTCAACGGAGTTGTTGGGACAGCGCTTTTCCGTGGCGATCGACGATGTCGCCGCAGATGCGCTGGTACTCGCGAGCTTGCCGTCTTTGGCGGACGTCGCGCAGACCGATACCGGCGTTGGCGCGAATGCGCAGCGCGAACAGTTGGCGCAGGTGTATGCCAGCTTCATGATTCATCATTCCGAGTACCTGCAGATTCGTTTCATTGCCCGCAAGCACTACGGACTCGAGCTGATCCGTTTCGATCGCGATGCGGACGGCCTGGTGCGGGTCGAGGGCAACAACCTGCAGGAAAAGGGCCAGTTTGCGTATGTGTTCGACACGCTGGCGTTCTCGCCCGGACGCATTTACATCTCGCCGATCGCGGTGAATCACGAGTACGGCGCGCATGCGGCTGAGGGCAAACCGACACTGCGGCTCGGCACGCCCGTGGCGAACGCGAGTGGCGCCGTGGTGGGCGTCGTGATTATCGATATCGACCTGGCCGGACTGCTCAACCGTTTGCAGAGTGATTTGCCGAGCGACTATCAGGTCTATCTCGCCAACGAATGGGGCGATTTCCTGGTTCATCCGGATGCCTCGAAAACGTTCGGCTTCGACAAGGGCCGCCGCGTTCTGATGCAGGACAGTTTTTCCGCCACCAGGCCGCTCTTCGATCAGTCAAAAAGCGAGGTTCTGCTGAACGGTCTCGTGCGGCCGAGGCAGGCGGCCGGTCAGGTGCTGGCTTTCGTGCGCAGACCGTTCGGCGCATCCGAAGGCAACCGTTTCATCGTGATCGGCCTCGCCAAGCCGCTCGAGGATGTCTTGTCCGGCGCCACCCAGTTGGGTAACAGAATCATTCGCATGGTGCTGATCTTCAGCGTGCTGGCGCTGTTCCTCGCGGTTCTGTTTGCGCGCGCCCTGACCAAGCCTTTGCACATCCTCGCGTATGCGGCGACGCATCTGTTCGCCGAACACACGATGGAAACGCTGCCGCTCAAACGTACCGACGAGATCGGCATACTCGCGCGTTGCTTCGATCGTCTGCGCCGGGAAATCAAGTCGCAAATGGATGTGCTGCATAACAAGCAGCGTGAGCTCGTGCATCTCGCCACGCACGACGGGCTGACCGGCCTGCCGAATCGCATGTTGTTCATGCAGAAGCTCGAGGCGGCGATCGAGGAAGCGACACGGCGTCAGGAAGGGCTGGCCGTGCTGTTCGTCGACCTCGACCGCTTCAAGCAGATCAACGACCAGTTCGGCCATTCGATTGGCGACAAGGTGCTCGCCGCCGTGGCGAAGCGGCTGAAGAAGGTGCTTTGCACGGCGGATGTTGCTGCGCGCCTCGGCGGCGATGAGTTCATCGTGTTGATCGAGGGGCCGCGCTCCGCGGAGGCCGCACCGGGGATTGCCTCGCGCATCATGGGGGCGTTGAACGAAGAACTGGTGATCGACGGACAAAGCATGACGGTGGGCGCGAGCATCGGCATCAGCCAGTTTCCGGAGGATAGCGCCACGGTGGAGGAGTTGCTGCTCCATGCCGATGCGGCGATGTATGCAGCTAAAGCCGGTGGACGGTGTGGCTATCTGCGCTACCAGGATGTGCTGGCGGCGCGCAAGCGCGAGCGGGAGCAGGAGCAGGCGAACGAAGGCGCAACGGAAGGCCGTGAGGCGGAGCCGACCGCCTGATGCGCCGAATTTCATTGCAATGCTGCAATGGCTCCCCGTGCGCCGCTTTCGTGAAGCAGCTGCAATGCGTGTCGAAGCGTTTTTCTGAACTCGGGAAGGGCGGCCAATTCTTCCGGAAACACTTCACGCACAGACAGTAACGCGTCCATCAACGCCTGCGGCTCACCCTCAGCGGATGCCGCGAGCGTCTTTAATCTGCCGGCCAGCGGATCGCTGATTTCGTAACGCGTGCCGTTGTCCGCGTGGCCGCGCAAAAACATCATCCAGGCCGCTATCGCCAGCGCGAGACGCGTGAACGGTTGACCCGCGCCGATCCGTGCCGCAATCGTGGCGATGAGACGCGGCGGAATTTTCTGACTGCCATCCATCGCGATCTGCGCGCAGCGATGTTTCAGCGCCGGATTCGCGTAGCGCTCGAGCAGGGCATCCCGGTAGGCGGCCAGGTCGAATGATGCGGGCATGCTTAGCGTCGGCGCGATTTCTTCCGTCATCATCGCGTGGATGAGTTTGCGCATGGGCGGGTGAGAGATCGCTGCGTCGATCGTCTCGAAGCCGCCGAGCATCGACAGATAGGCCAGTGTCGAGTGCGTGCCGTTCAGCATGCGCAGCTTCGCCAGTTCGAACGGCGTCACGTCCTCAACGAGTTGCGCGCCGACCGCCTCCCATGCGGGACGTCCCCCGGCAAAACGATCTTCAATGACCCACTGCCGGAACGGCTCGCAGGGCACCGGTGCGGCATCTTCATAAACGATCGCGTGGGCCACGGTGACGCGTTCGGCATCCGTGGTGGCCGGCACGATACGGTCGACCATTGTCGATGGAAACGCAACGTGGGCGGCAATCCAGTCGGCCAGCTCGGGATCGCGTTGCCGCGCGAACGAACAGACCACCTGGCGCAGCGCGGCGCCGTTATGGGAAAGGTTGTCGC
Source organism: Paraburkholderia nemoris (assembly GCF_905221015.1). Classification (NCBI taxonomy): domain Bacteria; kingdom Pseudomonadati; phylum Pseudomonadota; class Betaproteobacteria; order Burkholderiales; family Burkholderiaceae; genus Paraburkholderia; species Paraburkholderia nemoris. The sequence continues at coordinate 154,592 of NZ_CAJNBO010000014.1, forward strand.
ACGAGAGCACCGTGAACGGTTTGCCGTTCGCGCTGTCGCGCCGTTCGCGCAATGCCGCGACGAGAATGCCCGGCACCGTGCGCGGTTCGAGCGGGTTGGCCAGATCGTGTGCAACGGCAGGATCGTCCAGCGCGACCTCGCCGGTTTTCGGGTCGCGGCAGTAGCCTTTTTCCGTGACCGTCAGCGAGACGATCTGTACCAGCGGATCCGCAAGGCGTGCGAACAGGGCGGCGCGATCGTGCGGCATGGCCAGCACTTCGCGCAGCGCACGCACGACCGTCACCTTGGCGCCATGCGGCCCGCGTTCAACCACGCTATACAAACCTTGCTGCGCCATTAGCGCGTCGCGCTTGCCGACGTCGCCTTGCAGCGTGACACCGCAAATGCCCCAGTCACCGCCCGCGGCAAGCATGGCCTCCTCCGTATAGAGGGCCTGATGTGCGCGATGGAAGTTGCCAATCCCCAGATGAACGATGCCGATGCGCGGCTCCCGCCATTGCGGTGAGAGCAGGTGTGATTGCAGCGTGGGCAGTGCTTGGCGGACGAGGCGGGGCAAGGTGGCTACAGAAATCATGTGACGAATTCCAGGTTGCGGAAAGGCTTCAGACCGACGCCGTTCAACGGGAAAACCCTGATTTGACGTGTCGCTATACTTGTATGGTAGCATCGTTCAAACGATTTGAGACAGGTTGAAGAGTGCGATTTTCCACTTCGATTTTCCACTTCAACCAGCACTCAAAATCGACATGAAAAACAGCCAGTCGTATGCCGCCGTTGTGCGCGGTCCGCGACTTGCCTCTGCAAGGAAGAAGTCATGAAGATCGTTCGCGCCGACGTGATCGTCACCTGCCCGGGCCGCAATTTCGTCACATTGAAAATCGTCACGGACGAAGGCGTATACGGCATCGGCGATGCAACGCTGAACGGCCGCGAACTCGCGGTCGCTTCGTATCTGAAAGACCACGTGTGCCCGTTGCTGATCGGCCGCGATCCTGGTCGCATCGAAGACACCTGGCAGTACCTCTACAAAGGCGCGTACTGGCGCCGCGGTCCTGTCACGATGACGGCGATCGCCGCAGTGGATATGGCGCTGTGGGACATTCTCGGCAAGGTAACGGGCATGCCGCTGTACAAGCTGCTCGGCGGCGCCTCGCGCGAAGGCGTGATGGTGTACGGCCACGCCACCGGCCGCGACATTCCCGAAGCGCTCGACCGTTACGCGGAACACATCGAAGCCGGCTATCAGGCCATTCGCATTCAATGCGGCGTGCCGAATATGCGCTCGGTGTACGGCGTGTCGAAAGGCAGCGGCATGTACGAGCCGGCTACCAAGGGTGCGGTCGAGGAGCAGAGCTGGTCTTCGGAAAAGTATCTCGACTTCGTGCCGAAACTCTTTGAAGCCGTGCGCGACAAGTTCGGCTTCGATACGCATTTGCTGCATGACGTCCACCACCGCCTGACGCCGATCGAAGCCGCGCGTCTCGGCAAATCGGTCGAGCCGTATCGCCTGTTCTGGATGGAAGACCCCACGCCCGCGGAAAACCAGGCCGGCTTCCGGCTGATTCGCGAGCATACGGTCACGCCGATCGCCGTCGGCGAAGTTTTCAACAGCATCTGGGATTGCAAACAGTTGATCGAGGAGCAATTGATCGACTATATCCGCGCGACCTTGACGCACGCAGGCGGCATTACGCATCTGCGGCGCATTGCGGATTTTGCTTCGCTCTACCAGGTGCGAACCGGTTGTCACGGGCCGTCGGATCTGTCGCCGGTGTGCATGGGCGCGGCGCTGCACTTCGATCTGTGGGTGCCGAATTTCGGTGTACAGGAATACATGGGTTTTCCGCCGGAAGCGCTCGACGTATTCCCGCATGCATGGCGCTTCGAGCGCGGCATGATGCATCCCGGCGAGGCGCCGGGCCACGGTGTCGATATCGACGAAGCAGCGGCCGCGCGGTATCCCTACGACCCCGCGTATCTGCCGGTCGCACGTCTCGAAGACGGAACGCTGTGGAACTGGTGAGCTGATTTCGCTCGACTGACCCTAACTACAAAATCATGGAGACACGCGTGAACCCAGCACGTCCGCAAGCCGCCGCGCCGGCCAGCACCGCCATGCTGCGTCGCGTGGCCTTCGCCTCGACCATCGGCACCGCAGCCGAGTACTACGACTTCTTCGTCTACGGCACGGCCGCCGTGCTGGTGTTCGGCCAGAAATTCTTTCCCTCCGCCGACCCGCTGATCGGCACGCTCGCCGCCTTCGCCACTTACGCAGTCGGCTTTCTGGCGCGGCCGCTGGGCGGCATCGTGTTCGGTCATTTCGGCGATCGCGTCGGCCGCAAGAAAGCCTTGATCGTGACGATCCTGATCGTGGGCTTGGGGACGTTTGTGATCGGGCTGCTGCCGGACTATCAATCGATCGGCATCTGGGCGCCGATTGCGCTGATCGTGATTCGTGTGTTGCAAGGCTTCGGCGTGGGTGGCGAGCAGGCGGGCGCGGTGTTGCTGACGGCGGAATACGCACCGCCTGCGCGACGCGGCTTCTTTGCGAGTCTCGTGCAATTGGGTGCGCCGGCCGGTTTTCTGATTCCGTCGGGCCTGTTCGCGCTGCTCAGCGCGACGTTGACTCAAGCGCAACTGCTCGACTGGGGCTGGCGCATTCCGTTTCTCGCCAGTGCGCTGCTGGTCGCTGTGGGGCTGTATATCCGCTTGCGCACCGAAGAGTCGCCGATCTTCGCAACGATCCAGCGCACCAAGGCAGTGGCTTCGCGCCCGGTGGTGGAAGTGGTGCGGCAGTTCGGTCCGACGATCGTCAAAGGTGTCGGCGCCAAATTGATCGAGGCTTGCGCCTTTGCGATGTACACGATGATCGTGCTCGCTTACGGCAAGGCACACGGCATTGCGCAAAGCATGCTGCTCGAAACGGTGATCGTCGCGGTCGCGCTCGAGCTCGTCACGATTCCGCTCGCCGGTGCGCTGTCCGATCGCATCGGACGCCGGCCGACCTTTATTGCCGGTGCGTTATTGCATGTGGCGCTGGTGGTGCCGTTCTTCATGGCGATCGATAGCGGCAATCGCGCGGCGATCCAGCTCGTGATGATTCTCGCCATTAGCGTGGGCCACAGCCTTTGCTATGCACCGCAAGCGGCGCTGTTCCCCGAACTGTTCCCCGCGCGCGTGCGCTGCAGCGGCATCGCGCTGATCTGGCAGATCGGCTCGTTGCTAGGCAGCGGCGTGCTCGGACTGCTGGCCGTCAAACTCATTCAGGTCACGCACGGCAATTCGCTTGCGTTGATCGTCTACGTGGCCGTGCTCGGCATTGTGTCGGCTGTATCGCTTTTTGCATTGCCGGAAACCGCGCCTCTACGCCGTGGCGGAGACCTCCACGATTGGGGCGGCGGCGAGCCGGTAGAAGCCCATACGGCAGCGCAATCCGTCGCGTCCTCATCTTCATCTTCTTTCGCGCGGCACTGAGCGCGAGACCTTTGTCATACCGGAGTCCTTCATGCTCGCAGCCGTGCTTCACGAACCCAAACTGATCCGTATCGACGAAGTCGAGCCGCCTGTACCCGGCCCCGGCCAGGTACGAGTACGCGTGCGCGCCGGCGGCATTTGCGGCTCCGATCTGTCGTACTACTTCAAAGGCAAGAGCGGCGATTTCGCGGTGCGCGAGCCGTTCGTGCTCGGACATGAAGTGGCCGGCGAGATCGATTCGCTCGGCGAGGGCGTGAGCGCGGAGAGTCGTCTGACACCCGGTCAGCGTGTTGCCGTCAATCCGGGGCTGGCCTGCGGGACGTGCCGCTTTTGCGTCGGCGGGATGCCGAATCATTGTCTGAACATGCGCTTCATGGGCAGTGCATCGACGTTCCCGCATACGCAGGGCATGTTCCGTCAGTACATCGTCGTCGCGGCGCGGCAATGCGTACCTGTGGCTGACGGCGTCGATTTTGCGCAGGCGTCGATGGCCGAACCACTTGCCGTTGCATTGCATGCGGTCAAGCAGGCAGGTTCGCTCGTCGGCGCGAGTGTCTTGCTGGTGGGCTGCGGGCCGATCGGTTGCATTCTGCTGAGCGTGGCGCGCCGCGCCGGCGCTCATCGCCTGGTCGCGCTGGATCTGTCGGATCGGGCGTTGCAGGTTGCGCAGCAACTCGGTGCGGATCAGATCGTGAACGCGACGGACAGCGCCACGATCGATCAATGGTCCGCACAACGCGGCACGTTCGACGTGGTCATCGAGGCATCGGGTAGTCCCGCCGGACTCGATACGGCACTGCGTGCGGCGCGCGCTGGCGGTACGGTAATTCAGGTGGGCAATCTGCCGGCCGGCCAGTCGCCGGTGGCGGCGAACCTGGTGATGTCGAAGGAACTCCGCTATCAAGGCTCGTTCCGCTTCACTGGCGAATACGCGATCGCCGCCGATGAAATCGCTTCTGGCAAAGTCGACTTGCGACCGCTCATGACGCATGCATTCGCGATGAGTGAAGCGAACCACGCGTTTGAAGTGGCGCTGGACCGCTCGCAGTCGATGAAGGTGCATCTGAACTTTGATTGAACATCGCCCGTGACATGAGGCGTTGCACCTGACCGCAGCGCCTTGCCTGGCCAATCAAGCTACTTAAGCTATTCATAACGCCCACCAAGAGGCGACCCGAAGGAGACACCTGATGATCAAGAGTCAACGCTGGTTTGTTGTCGCGCTACTGTTTCTGGCCGGCGTCATCAACTATCTCGACCGCGCGGCGCTGTCGATTGCCGCACCGTTGATCCAGAAAGACCTGCACTTCTCGCATGCGCAGATGGGCATTGTGTTCAGCAGTTTTTTCATCGGCTATGCGCTGTTCAATTTTGTCGGTGGCGTGCTGTCGGACAAGGTCGGCGCGAAACGCGTGTTCGGCACCGCGATGGGCGTGTGGTCGGTGTTCTGCGGCGCGACTGCGTTGGCCACCGGCATTGGTTCGCTGATCGTGCTGCGTGTGCTGTTCGGCATGGGCGAAGGTCCGTTCAGTTCGTCGAACAGCAAGATGGTCAATAACTGGTTCCCACGCAAGGAAGTCGCGAGCGCAATTGGCGTGATCAGTTCGGGCACGCCGCTCGGCGGCGCGCTGGCGGGGCCGGTGGTCGGCTTCATGGCGGTGCAGTTCGGCTGGCGCTGGGCCTTTGTCGCGATCATGTTGCTGGGACTCTTGTGGCTCGTCTTGTGGGCGGCAACGACCACCGAACACCCGCACGAAAATTCGCGCGTCACGCCTGACGAGATCGAACTTATCCGCGCCGGTCAGGCGGACGAACATGCGATCGCGCATTCGGCCGGCGGCGAGCGGCTCGGCCTGCGGCACTTCCTGAAGAAGCCGATCATTCTCGCGACCGCCTTCGCGTTCTTCTCATACAACTACGTGCTGTTTTTCTTCCTGTCGTGGTTCCCGACCTATCTGACCGAAGCGCATCATCTGAGTCTGCGCGACATGAGTTTTGCCACGGTGATTCCCTGGTTGCTTGGCAGCATCGGGCTTGCGTCGGGCGGCTTCATCTCTGACTTCATCTTGCGCCTGACCGGCAAGCCGCTGCTGTCACGCAAGATCGTGCTGAGTAGTTGTCTGGGCGCAGCGGCGGTGTGCGTCGCGTTGGCCGGGCGTGTTGCCAGTACTGAGAGCGCCGTCGCGCTGATGTCGGTGTCGATCTTCTTCCTGTATGTGACGGGCGCGGTGTATTGGGCCGTGATTCAGGACACCGTGCCGCGCGAACACGTCGGCGGTGCGGGCGGTTTTGTGCACTTGCTGGCAAATCTGGCCGGCGTGATCGGACCCGCGGTGACGGGCTTCATCGTCGAAGCGACGCACGGTAACTACGCGAGTGCGTTCGTGCTGGCGGGGGCGATTGCCGTGCTCGGCGCGCTGTGTTCGCTAGTGTGGATTCGCGAGCCGCGCGCGAGTGCCTTAAACATGAAACGTGCATGGTAGTATGGTGCGGCACACTTTAGTGGATATGCTGGTGGGTATTCATCGTGTGTGCCGCCCCTGTCGCAATTCATTCGTTGCTATCCGTTGCCATTCGCTGCTTTACCCGATGCCGACCAAGAACCTCCACGCCAACACGTCTTCTTTCTCCTCCGATGCCACGCTTGCGTCCCGCACGAGGCGTCGCGTAAGCGTGCAGGCCGGCGCACGCGTCGAACTGCCGGATCTGACCGCTAGCGTCTCGTTCGACTCGCATGAGCCAATCGGCAAGCAGATTTTTCGTGCGCTGCGTCAGGCAATTTTTGCCGGTCAACTGGTGCCGGGCACGCCGCTCTCAGAGAAGGAAGTGTCCGACATGTTTCAGGTGTCGCGGCAACCGGTGCGGGAGGCGTTCATCAAGTTGGTCGAAGCGGGTGTGCTTCAGGTATTGCCGCAGCGCGGCACTTTCGTGAAGCGCATTTCGCCGCGCCAGGTGCGGGAAGGGCGCTTCATTCGCGAAGCGATCGAGACGGCAGTGGTGAAGAAGGCAGCCGTGTCGATCACGGACGAGCAGTTGCAGGCGCTGGCCGACAACCTTCGCGACCAGAAGCTTGCGGCGAAATCGAACGACACCGCCGCCTTCCTCGCGCTCGACGAGGCGTTTCATTATGCGATCGCCCAGGCGATCGATTGCACGGCGGCATGGGAAACGATTCAGGACATCAAGGCGCAGATGGACCGGGTGCGCTACTTGAGCTTGCCGGAGGTATCGCCGCTCGATCTGCTGATCAAGCAGCACGCGAAGATTCTGGCTGGCCTGCGCGCGCACGATCCGGGCGCGGCTGAAGAAGCGATGCGCAGTCACCTGCGCGAGATTCTGGTGTCGCTTGGTCCGATTGCGGAGCGCAATCCGGCGTGGTTCGACGCGGACGAACCGGAGCGCGTGCCGCTGTCGACTTAGCCCAATGTGCGGGTAGGCCGCCGGCTTGTTCGCTTACAGCCACATTTCGGCCAAATTACGGCCATAGGCGTAGTCCTCCCGCTGCGCTCGCCAATTTCACCTACGCATGACCCGCGAAGCCCCGTCCCGCGGCCTCTCCAGCCCACAATCCTCATACGAATAATCCCCTCCAAACGCGAGGCAACTTCGCCTCGTTCGACGCTTCATCGAGCGTCGAAGCAATCGTTTGCGCCGATCTTGAGGTAACTCTTTTTGATTTTCGCGGACGCGTTTTCGACCTATCAACTTTTCCCGCGAGCCTGCCGAAAACATCTCTATAGCAACGGGATTGACTGGAGACGGGTGTGAAGCGACAGGTGTGGTTTTTGGTAGCCGTTCTCGCGCTGGCCGGGTGCGCACAGATGCCTGCGCAGAATGCCGCGCATCCGGACAAGGCGCCTAACGAGGTCATCAGCTTCGAGATTCCGCCGGATGCGCTCGGCGCGCATGACCCGCAACTCACTGCCGTGCTGACCAAGGCAGGCGCACTGGCTGCCGCGCAACAGCAGTCCACGGTCGTGCTGGTCACCGCGCTGGGTCAGGATTTCGCGTATCTGAACCAGGCAGTATGGAAGGGGGTGCCTGCGCAACGCATGTCGAAGGTGAGCTTCGAGAATCGAACCGCCGGTCTGGGTCAGCCGTATAGCGTGTCGATCAGGACGGTGCAATGAAGGAGGCTATCGCGATGCTTCGAATCACCTTACTGACGGCGGTCACGCTGCTCGCCGCGCCTGCTTTTGCGGGCCAGCCGGGAACGGATCTGCAGTCGGCGGGCGCGTTTCCTGCCACGTTTCCCCCGGCGGCGGACAAGGTTTATCCGCCGTTGCCAACGCTTGCGATGCTGCCGCCGTCGAGTGGCGCTGATGATGATTTGCCGGTGAAGCCGACGACGCATCGAAAGAAGTCGCATGCGCCGAACCAGACGCAGGAGCGCAAGGGAGCGCCGCTGCCGGCCGTCCGGCTCGTCGTCTCCGATGCTTCGCATACGTACCTCGACTCCGTGCAACGGCAAATCGATCTGGCGTTGGCTAAGTAATTTGCCCGCGGCGTGGAGCTCACCACTTTTGCCGCTATCAAGCGGAAGGATGAATCGTGTCCTTGAAACTCTTCTGTGCCGCGCTAGCGTGGCTGTCGATGTGCGGCGCGGCCCATGCGGCCGACGATTGCTTCAATGAGGCCGCGGCCTATCAGGGCGTCAATCCCTGGGTATTGCGCGCGGTTGCATGGTACGAATCGAAGGGCGACCCGGACGCGATTCACCAGAACGCGAACGGTTCGATCGACGTCGGCCAGTTGCAGATCAATTCGATTCATTTCGGCGACCTCAAGCGCGAGGGCGTGCCGCATCGCGCGTTGACCGATCCGTGTGTGAACGTGTATGTGGCCGCATGGCTGCTGAAGCAGAAGATGGTCAAGTACGGCAATACCTGGCGCGCGATCGGCGCGTACCACTCGGAAACCCCGAAGCAGCGTGACGCCTACGCCCGCAGCATCCAGCAGGTGCTGGTCGGATGGGGGCAGTTGCCGCCCGCCCGCCAGGCGCTGCTCGCCGATCGCTAGTCACGAAAACGCAGCGTCGCGTGGTTATCATGAGGCCCCCGGACGGCCTCGATTTCACGTACGGCGCAGCCTCATGCGTGCTGCATCGTGCGAAGAAAGCAGGGCCAAGCTGTACTTGCTGAGGCCTTCGTTGATCAGATCCCATACGCGTAAAGCGGCGGTGTTGGTGGCGCTTGCCGGTATCGGCCTCGCCGTCGGCGCGCCTTTCGTTCTCAATTCGCACGCGGCGTTCGCCGGACTGCGTAACGTCTCTCTCTACGTATTCGCCGCGCTTGCCGCGAGTGCTGCGATCAGCGCGATGGCAAAAGCGGGCAAGCTGCATCTGATGCAGACCGCGCTCGGTTTCCGGATCAGTTTCCTGCGCACGTTTGCCATCACGCTGGCTACCGATTTCGCGTTCCTCGCTTCTCCGTTGGGCGCGGCGGGTTACGGCGTCAATATCGGCCTGCTGCAGCGCGCCGGCGCATCCTGGTCGCTGGCGACGACGGTCGTCGGCGCGGATCAGGCGCTCGATCTCGCGTTCTTCACGAGCGCCGTACCGATTTCCCTGTTGTTTGCCTTCGGGCCGTTGACGCAAGTGATTCCGCGCGAGAGCGCGCCGCTCGTGTTCGGCGGGTTGGCCGGCGCCGCATGCGTTATCGGCGTCTGCTGGATGAATCGTCGGCGTGTGGCGGCGGCACTGGACGCGGCCGGCCGGCGCGTTCATTGGCTCAACGAGCGCCGCGCGAGATTGAGCCGGTTTTTCCATAGCGTTCGCCGGCAATGGCTGGAACTGCTCGCCGTGCCCAAGTGGCGGCTTGCCGCGTTGTGTCTGCTCACCACGCTGCAGTGGTTGCTGCGCTATGGCGCCCTCTGGTTTATCTTGCGCGAACTCGGTTACCGGCTGCCCTTGGGTTTCGTTCTGGCCGTGCAGGCGGTCGTGCTGCATGCCGCGTTGTGGACCGGCGTGCCCGCGGGTGGTGGCACCGGCGATATCGCGCTCGCTGCCGCATTCGCGAGCTGGGTGCCGCGTGCGGGTATCGCGACGGCGCTGGTGCTGTGGCGTTTCGCGACGCTTTACAGCCCGCTGGCGCTGGGCGCGGCAGGTTTCGTTGCGCTTGCAACGAGGGGGCGCAATCCACTGTCGGCGGCCGACTGAAACCTGGGAGGGCCGGACGTGAACGGCACGGTGCGGCTCACTGCTCACGGCTAACGGGCTTCGTCAGGTTCGTTCGGTAAGCGCTTCAGCGCGGACTATCGGTATCGGGCACTTTGCGCATGCGTGCCGCAAAACTCGCGCGTGAGTCCTGCTCACTGCGTAAGCGAAGCATCTGAAAGGTCTGCGAAATCAGCGCGAGCGGATAGACCGCCTTCAGCAGGTCCGCGATCATGCGCCATTCCGCGCGCATGCCCTTCCAGTAGCCGAGCTTCTCGGTTTTGCGAGCCTGCGTGACGTGCGGCCAGTGCGTCACCGCAATCCGCAGACGGCGCGCGATGATGCGGCGGTTCATGAACACTTCGACCCCGAAGCGCGGCATGCCGTGAACCTCCTGCAGGACTTCGCTGAGCAACGCTTTTTTGACCACGCGCTCGCCGGAGACGAAATCGAGGCCGATGGCGCGGAATGCCAGCAGGCTGTTCTGACGCAGGCTCATGCTCACTTGCGCGCTGCCCTGCAGGACGGGCAGGGCGAGCGCGCTGATGCTCCCGGCGGTCAGACCCTTCAGGTCGGCATCGAGGAGCATCAGCAGTTCGCCACGCGCAGCGGCGATGCCGGCTGCCATGGCGGCGCTTTTGCCACGGTTCTCGGCGCATCGGATCAGCCGCGCCGACGCGAAACGCTCGACCACGTCGGCGGTGCCATCGGTCGAACCATCGTCCACGACGATGACTTCGCCGAGCAAAGGATGCGCGCATGCCACCGCCAGCACCGTGCCGATGCGGGGCGCCTCGTTGTACGCGCAAATGACGCAGGAGATTCGTGGAGGAGGTCTGAGCGGGGCGCGAGCGGTCATGTAAAGGGCAGTAAAGATCAACAATGGATCAACAATGGTGCGCTGCAGCACAAAGCTTGTTTTTCAGCTATAGTCAGGGCACGGCATATGTCCAGAGAGGTACAGAATGTACGACGCCGAAATCGCCGCCACCCTCCTGAATCGTTGGGCCACACGTTCGTCAACGACTGACTTCGACACCTACCTTGAGTTGTTGCGCGAAGGCAATCTCAGTTTCACTTACCAATCCGGTCACGTGCGCGACGCCGGCATTGAAGAGGGGAGCGCATTCATTATCGAATCCCTGGTTTTCGGCGACGGCTCGCGCACCTTGCGCGTCGAAGCGCCTGACCAGACACCCCGCTGGACACGCTGGGCCGCGGTGGAACCGCTGCTGCCCGTCACTAGCGAGGCGTAACAACAGCATCAGACGATCCGTGCCCCCGCGCGATACGTTGCGCGCGGCACCGGCAGCGTGTCGAGCATCGTGACGCGCACGAAGTCCGCGCGCAAACCCGCTTCAATCACCCCGCGGTCATGCAGGCCCGCCGTGCGGGCCGGCTCGGCGGAAACCGTCGCCATGGCGCGCGGCAGAGTCCAGCCGGCCTTGCTCACCAGATCGAACACGGCCGTCATCAAACTGGACGGCACGTAATCCGAGGACAGGATATCGAGTAAGTCCGCCTTCGCCAGTTCGAGGGCCGAGACGTTGCCCGAATGCGAGCCGCCGCGCACGATATTCGGCGCCCCCATGATGGTCGAAATGCCGTGTTCGCGTGCCGCCTCGGCGGCGATGCGGGTAGTCGGGAATTCGGCCAGCACAATGCCTTCAGCCTTGGCCTGTTCGATGTGCTCGATCAGCGTGTCGTCATGGCTCGCCACCGGAATGCCGAGCCGGCTGCAGCGCGCGACGATCTCGTGGCGGTGCGCGTCGGCGTAACGTTCCTGTTCCACGGACAGTTCGGCCAGCGCGGTCGCCACGTGTTCATCGCTTAGCTTGCCGTTGCGCTCCTGGAAACGACGCCATTGCTCGCGGTCGTGCCATTGACGCTGGCCGGGCGTGTGATCCATTACCGAGGCAAGCCGCAGCAGCGGATGCCCGCACAACGAATCGAATACCTCGACTACGTCGGCCGTGGCGATTTCGCAGCGCAGGTGCAGAAAGTGTTCGGCGCGCAGCAGCTTGCGCTCGGAGAAGCGCGCGAGGGATTCGGCGCATTGGGTTTGCAGATCGCGGCCGCGCAGCCCTACGTTCGAGCGCGAACCGATCGCGAGGGCATCGAACACCGTGGTGATGCCGGCCGCCGCCACTTGCGCGTCGTGGATCACGAAGGCGGCGTCGGTATTCCATTGCACGCCCGGACGCGGCGCCAGGTGCTTCTCGAGGTTGTCCGTGTGCAGTTCGATCAGACCCGGCAACAGATAGTCGCCGTCCCAATCTTCCGCTTCGCGCGCCGAGGTCGTGCCACGCTCGACGTCACGAATCACGCCGTCTTCGATGCGTATCACACCGGTAAATACTTCGTCTCGCGTCACGATGCGAGCGTTCCTGATCAACATCGACTTGCTCCGTAGTCTGTCCTGAGTGTTGCACCGCTGTGTTTCGGTTCAGTGCTCGACCCAGCGTTTCAGCTCAGTGGTTCAGTTTAGTGCCGTTTCGTGTCAGTTAGTGACGCAACTGCGGACGCAAAGGCGGCTGGAGTTCAAGACGGCGCGCGGCCACCTTGTTGCGGGTATCTTCGTCGTGAAAGATGCCGACGATCGCCGCGCCGCGCTCGCGTGCTTCGACGATCAGATCGGCAACCACGTCGCGGTTCTCCGCGTCGAGCGAGGCCGTGGGTTCGTCGAGCAGAAGCAGCGGATGCCCGGCGATCAAACCGCGGGCGATGTTCACGCGCTGCTGTTCGCCGCCGGAGAAGGTGGCGGGCGCAAGCGACCACAGCCGCTCGGGCACGTTCAATCTCGCCAGCAGGGCTGCCGCACGCGCCCGGGCTTCGTCTTCGGCCACGCCGCGCGACAGCAGCGGTTCGGCGACGAGCGTCAGCGTCGGCACGCGCGGAATCACGCGCAGAAACTGGCTGACGTAGCCGACCACGCCGCGGCGCAGGCGCAATACGTCGTGCGGCTCGGCGCCGGTGATCGACACCGGCAGGTTGTCTTCCGCCGCCGCATCGCGAATGGCAATCGAGCCCGCGCTCGCCAGGTAGTTGCCGTACAGACAGCGCAGCAGCGTGCTCTTGCCTGCGCCTGAAGGTCCGATCAGCACGACGCACTCGCCGCGCTCGACATCGAGCGACACGTCCGCGAGCGCCTCGATCTGCACGCCGCCCTGGCCGTGTAGCGTGAAGGTCTTGCCGATGCCGACCGCGCGCAGCATCAGTGCGTTGTTCTCGATGAACGCGCGTTCGGTGGCGTGGAATTCCTTGCTTGTTTCAATGGATCGCATTGTGAGCCTCAAACCGGCAGAACCGAGGAAACCAGCGTTTGCGTGTACGGATGCTGCGGATCGTCGAGCACCTGGTCCGTCAGGCCGGACTCGACCACTTCGCCGCCTTGCATGACCATCAAACGATGCGCGAGCAGGCGCGCCACGCCGATATCGTGCGTCACGATCAGCACCGACAGATGCAGCGTGGACGTCAACGTGCGCAGCAAATCGAGCAGACGCGCCTGCACCGAGACATCGAGACCGGCGGTCGGCTCGTCCATGAAAACAAGGCGCGGACCGGTGACGAGATTACGCGCGATCTGCAAACGCTGTTGCATGCCGCCGGAAAATGCCGCCGGGAATTCGTCGATGCGGGTGGCGTCGAGTTCGACGCGCTCCATCCACTGCGTTGCAGTGTGGCGGATGTCGCCGTAATGGCGGGCGCCGACGGCCATCAAAGGCTCGCCGATATTCGCGCCGGCGGAGACGCCACTACGGAGGCCGTCGCGCGGATTCTGCTGCACGAAGCCCCACTCGGTGCGCATCAACAGACGCCGGCGCGGTTCGGACAGGGCGAGCAGATCGAGCTTTTCGCCATGCGTGGCCGTGTAGTGGAGCGAGCCGCTATCGGTTTCGGTTTTCAGCGCGAGCGCATTGAGCAACGTGGTTTTGCCCGAGCCGGATTCACCGACGATGCAAAGCACTTCACCCGGATACAGATCGAAACTGACGTTCCTGCAGCCGTTGCGGCCGCCAAATTGTTTGGTGAGCGAACGGGCGCTCAACAGCGGCGTCATGCGGTTTCTCCTTTGCGCGCTTCGTAGGCCGGCAGCTCGAGGTCCTGATCGCCGCGGCGTTCGTGACAGTAGTCGCTATCCGAGCAAACGAACATGCGCTTGCCGGCGTCGTCGACGATCATTTCGTCGAGGAAGCTTTCCGTCGATCCGCACAGCGCACACGCGTGCTGCCACTTCTGCACCTCGAACGGATGATCGTCGAAGTCGAGACTGCGCACGGGCGTGTACGGCGGAATCGCGTGAATGCGCCGTTCGCGGCCGGCGCCGAACAATTGCAGCGCGGGGTTCATATGCATCTTCGGGTTGTCGAACTTCGGAATCGGCGAAGGCGAACTCAGATAGCGGTTGTTGACGATCACCGGGTAGTCGTATGTGGTGGCGATGCTGCCGTGATGCACGATGTCCTCGTACAGCTTCACGCTGATCAACCCGTAATCAGCCAGTGCGTGCAGCTTCTTGCATTCCGTGGCGCGCGGTTCCAGCCTGTATAGCGGTTCAGGCATCGGCACCTGATAGACCAGAATCTGCTTGTCGGTGAGCGGCGCTTCCGGAATCCGGTGACGTGTCTGGATGATCGTCGCTTCCGTCGTGCGGCGCGTGGTCGCCACGCCGGTGGTGCGCGCGAAGAAGCGGCGGATGTTGACCGCGTTGGTGGTTTCGTCGGAACCCTGATCGATGACCTTCAGCGTATCGTTCCTGCCGATGATCGCCGCGGTCACCTGAATGCCGCCCGTGCCCCAGCCGTACGGCAGGGGCATTTCCCGCGAGCCGAACGGCACCTGATAGCCCGGCACGGCGACCGCCTTGAGCAACGCGCGGCGCAGCATGCGCTTGGTCTGTTCGTCGAGGTAGGCGAAGTTGTAGCCGTCCGCGGCGCTGTCGTACGAGGCGGTGGTGTGAGATGTGGCCGGCGCGTTCATGCGGCTTGCTCCTGCTGATCGTGATCCTGACTCTTGCCCTGGGCCTGGCCCTCTGCGCCGTGTTGCGCGCGCAGTCGCCGCACGAGTTCGAGTTCGGACTGGAAGTCGACGTAGTGAGGCAACTTCAGATGCTGAACGAAGCCGGACGCTTCGACGTTATCGCTATGCGAGAGCATGAATTCGATGTCCTGCGTCGGCGAGGCGAGCGTTTCGCCGAGTTCCTCGGCGCGCAACGCACGATCCACGAGCGCCATGGCCATCGCTTTGCGTTCCGAGTGTCCGAACGCGAGACCATAGCCTTGCGTGAAAGTAGGCGGCACCTCACTGCTGCCGGCGAACTGGTTGATCATCTGGCATTCGGTGACATCGATATCGCCGATTTCAACGGCTTCGCCCAGTTCGTCGAGTTCCATTTCGACGGCGATCGTGCCGAAGCGGATCTCGCCGGCAAACGGATGCGTGTGCGCATAGCCCCGTTGCGTGGCGTAGCCCATGGCGAGCAGGAAGCCTTCGTCGCCGCGGGCGAGATTCTGCAAACGCGTGGCGCGGCTCGCGGGAAATGCGAGCGGCTCGCGCGAGAGGTCACCGGGTTTCGGCGCGTCCGGCGTGGGGCGTTCCTGTTCGATCAGGCCTTCCTTGTCGAGCAGCGTGACCACGCGCGGCATGGCTTCAACTTCGCACTGAGCGGCTTGAATGGAAGCCGGAGTTGCCGTTGCATCGGTTCCGGCATCGCCTTCGGCAAGCAGCGCGAAATCCAGCAGACGTTGCGTGTAATCGTAAGTCGCGCCGAGCAATTGCCCGCCGGGCACGTCTTTGAACGTTGCCGAAATACGGCGCTCAACCTCCATGGCTTCCGTGTCGATCGCCTGCGTATAACCGAAACGCGGCAACGTGGTGCGATACGCACGCAGCAGAAAGATCGCTTCGACCAGATCGCCCGCGGCCTGCTTGATCGCGAGTGCGGCGAGTTCTTCGTCATAGACCGAACCTTCGGTCATCACTCGCGCGACGGCGAGGCGCAATTGCTCGCGAATCTGCGCGACGCTGAGCTCGGCCAGCCGCGTATCGCCGCGGCGCGACTTGTCGAGCAGACGCCACGACGCCTCGATCGCGCGTTCTCCACCCTTAACGGCAACGTACATCAGTTCACCTTCGCTTGAGTTGTGCGCGGCAGGCCGATCAACGTGCTGTCGCAGACGAGATAACAATCGATGCCGCACGGAAACAGCGGCGCGAGGGCGGCGCGTTCGCGCCAGAAGTGCTCGGGCAGACCGATCGGCGCGATCGTCGTGGTGTGCTGAATGCCGGGACCGCTGAGCACGATCGGTGCGCCACCTGTCAACGCGTCGACGCGGATCAGCAAAGTCACCGAGTGCTCAGGCGATTCCGCTTCGCCGAGCGCAAAGCTTTCCAGCGCCGGCATTGCGCTTGCGTCGTGGATATAGGCGAAGGCGGCAAGTCCCGGTTCGTCGACGAGCGGCGCGCCGGTATGAAAGCGCAATGCCGAACCCAGCGCCGTATCGGGTTGGGCGAGCCAGACGGGCGTGGCGTAGTCGCACAGGGTCAGCAGCGCGGCGAAGGCGGCGAGCGCGGCGCGAGTGGCCCGCACCTCCGGCAAGCCTTTTTCGACGACGCCCACCGTGCCCGGACGCGACAGTGCGTCGAGCAGCGTGCGGAATACCGCCTGAGTGTCGTGGACCGGGTCTGCGAAGCCGGGCGTCAAGGTAGACAATGCTATCTGCGAGTTTTCCATCAGTCGCCTCTGACCATCGTGAAGAATTCGACGCGTGTGGCTGCGGCGTCCTGTCTGCGTTCGGCGCGTTGTGCGGCTTGCTGTTCGGCAAACGGCGCGATCAGTTGCTGGTGCAAGGCGGTGTGATGTTCGGGCATTTGCAGCAACGCGTCGGCAAGCGCTGCCAGTTCGGCGCGGCGGCGGTCGCGGCCCAGATGGCACGCCACGCCGACGGCTGCGGCTGTATCACCCGTGCTGCGCAAACGCAACGTGGCGCGCGTAACGGTGGCTTCGCCGAGATTGAACGGGTCGCCGCTGCCGCCGACGCGGCCACGCACCATCGCGAGGCCGATTTCGGGTGGCCGCAGCCAGTCGTAAGCAGGGGGTGGAGCGCCTTGCAGCGCGCGTTCAAGCGCGGCTTCGAGATCGGCGCGCGGGGTGCGGGCCAGCACGGCCATCCATGCGCGCCGCGTGGCGGAGGAAGGCGAGGCGGAAGTGGCACTCATCGAAATTCCTGTTGATCCAGCGAGTGGACATTTAAGCATCTATTCATCTAAACGTCTAGACGTTTAAGGGTATGCTTGCGGAGCGTTGTCGCGCATGGGCGCCGTTTCACATTTCCATCACGGCTTGCGCACTACAATGCATGGCATAGCGAATATTTGAACCCAAGGGAATGACAGCACCATGACATCGAACGACAACGCGACGCCGGGCACGCTGCTCGAACGCGGCGCGGGCGTTGCCGTCTGGCGGCAGATCGAACAGATTCTGGCAGCGGAAATTGCAGCGAGCGGCTTTGGCGAAGACGGCCGTTTGCCGAGCGAGGGCGAACTGGCCAAACGCTTCGACGTGAACCGGCATACCGTGCGCCGCGCCATGCTCGGTCTTGCTGCATTGGGCCTCGTCAGCGTCGAGCAGGGACGTGGCACCTTCGTGCAGCCCGGCGCGATCGACTATACGATCGGACGGCGCACGCGGTTTACAGAAAACTTGCGGCAGCAGCATCATGCGGCGGCGGGCACGATGTTGTCGTCCGCACGCGTGAAGGCCGAGCCGAATGTGGCGAAGGCGCTTAGCTTGCGGGCCGGCGCCGCGGTCTACCGGATCGAGACGTTGCACGAATCGGATGGCGTGCCGCTCACGTTCGCGCGCAGTTGGTATCCGGCCGGGCGTTTCCCGGACTTGCCGGAAGTGCTGGAGCGTACCGGCGGTGTGACCAAGGCGATGGCCGAATTGGGCGTAACCGATTATCTGCGTAAGTGGAGCCGCATCGGCAGCGTGTTGCCTGAGCCGGAAGTGGCACGGCGTTTGAATATCAATCGGCAGCAGCCCGTATTGTGGGTCGAAAACGTCGACGTCGATCTGGAAGGCACACCGATTAAATACGGCTTCACGCATTTTGCGGCGGACCGTGTGCAGTTGCTGGTGGAGCACGAGGTATGAACGCGGTGGTAAGGAACACCGGCGATCAGATCGAATGGAGCACCGGCGCACGTTTCGCGGTCTATTACGCGCCGTCGCGCGAGTCGGCATGGTGGCGCGCCGGTTCGGCGTGGCTGGAGCGTGACGCGGAAAGCGGCGAGCGCTGTGTATCGCCGCAACCCGAAGGCCTGACGCGTCCGCTGGCGGATCTAACCGAAGCACCGCGTCGCTATGGTTGGCACGGCACACTGGTCGCGCCCTTTCGTCTCGCTGAAGGCGTGACTCAACAGCATGTGCTGGAAGCGACGCGTCAATGGGCGCATACGCAAAGCCCATTCGCATTGCCGGTCGAAGCCGCAACGCTCGGCGATTTCGTCGCGCTGCGTCCCGCGGATCAGAACGGCGAAGCAAACATTGGTGCTGTTGCCGCAAGTGCATTGCGCTCGCTCGATGCACTGCGCGCCAGACCCTCTGCGGCCGATCTCGGCCGCCGTCTCGCCGCGCCGTTGAGCGAACGGCAACGTGCGCTGCTGATCGAATGGGGTTATCCGTACGTCTTCGACGAATTCCGTTTTCACATGACGCTCTCCAGTTCTCTCACCGATGCTGACGAGCGCGCAACGCTGGTTGCGTGGTGGCAGGCGCAAACGTCCGCGCTCGGGCCGCTCGCGGTCGATCACGCGGCGCTCTTTGTCGAACCCGCGCCCGGTGAGCCGTTCGTCCTGTGGCAGCGCGTGCCGTTTCAGACCCGCGAGGTGAAATAACAATGGCAGGTCGCTTGATTTATGTAATGGGGCCGTCCGGCGCGGGCAAGGATTCATTGCTCAGTTTCGCGCGCAGCCGTCTGATGGGCGAGCCGATTCTGTTTGCGCATCGCTACATCACGCGGCCGAGCGGCAACGGTGAAGCGCATGTTGCGTTGAGCGTCGAGGAATTCGCGGCGCGTTCGGTGCTCGGTCTGTTCGCACTCGAATGGTCGAGCCATTCACTGCGTTATGGCATCGGTATCGAGATCGATGCATGGCTTGCGCGCGGCTGCACGGTCGTCGTCAACGGTTCGCGCCAGCATTTGCAGCATACGTTGGCGCGTTATCCGCGCACGGAAGTCGTGCATGTGGACGCCGCGCCGCATATCCTCGAAGCACGGCTCGGCGCGCGGGCGCGTGAGTCGGCGGAGCAGGTTGCGGCCAGGCTTGCACGACGGGCACCGTTTTCATTGCCGGAAGGGGTTCGGTGCACAACGATCGATAACTCCGGGGCACTGGAAGACGCGGGGCACGCGCTGATCGCTTTTTTGCAGGCGGGGGCCAATATTCGCGACATTCGCGACGTTTCCCGCGTTCCGCACGTTCGCTAGGCTCGACTACCCGGGCGCCGCCATGCGCTCCCGGGTTGCTTCCTGCAAACACGATACAAACTGCTGCACCGCCGGCGTGGGCAGCAAATCACGCCGCGAGATGACGCTAAAAAGACCAGTATCTTGTTCGAACAAGATGGCGTGGCTATAGTGCTCGTCTGTTTGCCGCGTCATGCGGCGTGAATTCCATGGAGCGATAGATGAGCGAAGCCGCGCGATTTACTGAAGTGTCCGACCTGGCGCCTGCAACCGAAAGCCTGCGCGAGATCCGCCATCACATCCATCACCATCCGGAATTGGCCTACGAAGAAGTGCAAACCGGCGCGCTGGTGGCCGAGAAGCTCGAACAATGGGGCTGGCAGGTTACGCGCGGGGTCGGTCAAACCGGCGTGGTAGGCACGCTGAAGGTGGGCAACGGCACGCGCAGCATCGGCATTCGCGCCGACATGGACGCGCTGCCGATCATCGAACAAACCGGTCTGCCGTATGCAAGCGGCACGCACGGCAAGATGCACGCCTGCGGCCATGACGGCCACACGACGATGCTGCTCGGCGCGGCGCAACACCTTGCCACCACGCGCAATTTCTCGGGCACCGTGCATCTGTACTTCCAGCCGGCCGAAGAAAGCGGCATCGACAGCGGTGCGATGAAGATGATCAACGACGGCCTGTTCGAGCGCTTTCCGTGCGACGCCGTGTTCGGTCTGCACAACCATCCGGGCGCGGAACCGGGCGTGATGCTGTTCCGCAAGGGGCCGTTCATGTCGGCGGGCGACAAGGCGATCATCACGATCGAAGGCGTTGGCGGCCATGCGGCGCGTCCGCATCTGACGGTCGATCCGGTGGTGGTGGCGGCGAGCATCGTGATGGCCTTGCAGACGATCGTGGCGCGTAACGTCGACCCGTCGCAGCCGGCGGTGGTGACGGTCGGCTCGATGCATGCGGGCACCGCGAACAACGTGATTTCGAGCAGCGCGAAGCTGGAATTGAGCGTGCGCTCATTCAGCCCTGAAGTGCGCGCGCTGCTGAAAAAACGCATTACCGAACTCGCCGAAAGCCAGGCCGCGAGCTATGGCGGCAAGGCGGTGGTGGAGTATATCGAAGGCTATCCGGTGGTGATCAACTCGGATGCCGAAACGGACTTCGCGGTGCAGGTGGCGCGCGAGCTGGTTGGCGACGACAAAGTGGTCGAGCAGACCGACATCCTGATGGGTAGCGAAGATTTCGCCTTCATGCTGCAAAAGCGGCCCGGCACGTTCCTGCGGATCGGCAATGGGGCGGGCGAAGACGGCTGCATGGTGCACAACCCTCATTACGATTTCAACGACCGCAATCTGCCGGTAGGAGCCGCATTCTGGACGCGGCTGGTGGAGCGGTACCTAAGGCAATGAAGCGCCCGGATTGCTAATGAGCGCCGCGTCAGGCGCAATGGGCGCGCGCGCGAGAAGCGCGCGCCCTGATCGAAGCCACCGGCGCGCAATCAACCGCGCCGCGCCACCATCTCCGAAACCGTCTGCGCGGCCTGCTGCAGCGGCTCCAGAAACGCCTTCACCATCTGCTTGGCCGAATTGCGCTGAGCATTGCCGCTGATGTTCATCGCCGCGATCACGCGCCCCTGGCGGTTGCGAATCGGCGCGGACAGCGAAATCAGACCGCCTTCCAGCTCCTGGTCGACGATCGCCCACCCCTGGCGGCGCACCTGCGCGATCAGCTTTTTCAGCTCTTCCTTGTCGGTCACCGTGCGCGGCGTATGCGCGTAGAGCGGCGACGAACTCAGGGTCGCTTCGAGCGCTTCATCGTCGAGCGCGGATAACAGCACGCGGCCCATCGACGTGCAATACGCCGGCAAGCGGCTGCCGATCGACAGGTTGATGGTCATGATCTTGTGCGTCGGCACGCGCAGCACGTAGACGATTTCGGTGCGGTCGAGCACGGCCGCCGAGCAACTTTCGTGAACCTGCGACGACAGATTTTCCATCACCGGTTCGGCGAGATTCCAGAACGGCATCGAGGTCAGATACGCGAAACCCAGATCGAGAATCTTCGGCGTGAGGCGGAACAGGCGGCCTTCGGCCTCCACGTAGCCGAGCGTCTGCAGGGTCAGCAGAATGCGGCGTGCGCCGGCGCGTGTCAGGCCGGTGGCGGCGGCGACGTCAGTGAGCGTCTGTTCGGGGCGGGTGGCATTGAACGCGCGAATCACCGAGAGGCCGCGCGCGAACGACTGCACATACGAGTCGCCCGGTTTGTCCGCGGCCGGTTCGGCGCTGGCAGGAACGGCAGAAGGCGGTGGCAGGGCTTTGCTCATGGACCTTGAAAGATGCGTTCGAAGAAGGGCGCGTAGCGTTCGCGCGTTTCAGCCGGCGCGATGCGGTGCAAAGGCGTGACGATAGCGTAAGCCTTTTGTTTCGCCAACTTTGCCCGCTTCAGCGCCTAGGTCGCCGCGAGTGAAATCTACCTTGCGCCAAATGGCTAAGCCATTGATTATAAATAATTCATAGGCTTGGAAGCTGGGTTAAACGCTAACTCGCCTCCTGCGCGGCAGCGTCCCGATGATGATCGGCGGCGAGGAACATATACATCGCAGGCACCACGAACAAAGTAAAAAGGGTGCCGATCGAGAGCCCCGTGAAGATCACGAGCCCCATTGCATTGCGGCCCGCGGCGCCCGCGCCCGAGGCGAACACGAGCGGCACGACGCCGAGCACCATCGCCGCGGTGGTCATCAGAATCGGGCGCAGCCGCACGGCCGCCGCTTCTTCCAGGGCTTCGCGCTTCGACTTCCCGGCGTGTTGCAACTCGTTGGCGAACTGGACGATCAGGATGCCGTGTTTGCTGACGAGCCCCATCAGCGTGACGAGCCCGACCTGCGTGTAGATGTTCAGCGTGGTCAAGCCGATGTTGATGAAGATGAGCGCACCGAACAGCGCCATCGGCACCGAAACCAGGATCACGATCGGGTCACGAAAGCTTTCGAATTGCGCGGCAAGCGCAAGGAACACGATGATCGTGGCGAGCAGCAGCGTGATGACGAAGCCGCCCGATTCCTGCACGAACTGCCGCGACTGGCCCGAATAGTCCGCTGCGTAACCTGCCGGTGCGACCTGGGTAGTCGCCTTACGCAGAAAATCGAGCACTTCGCCTTGCGACACGCCCGGCACGATCACGCCCGAGATCGTCGCCGAGTTGAGTTGCTGGAAGTGGTTGATCGATTCCGGCACCACGTTGTGTTCGAGATGCGCAATCGTCGAAGCCGGCATGACGCTGCCATCCGGCGTGCGCAGGTAGTAATCGAGCACCTGCGAAGGATTCAGACGATCGGTCTGCAGGACCTGCGGAATCACCTTGTACGAGCGTCCGGCGATCGAGAAGTAGTTGACATAGCCGCCGCCAAGCGCCGACCCGAGCGCTTGCCCGACGTCGCTCTGCGAGAGCCCGAGGGAGGCGACCTTGTCGCGGTCGACCACGAGCGTGGCTTCCGGCTTGTCGAGCTTGAGATCGCTGTCGACGAAGAAAAACATCCCACTTTCGCGGGCTTTTTGCAGGACTGCCTGTGAAACTTCGTTGAGGTTCTCGAACGGCTCGGTCGTGCTGATGACGAATTGCACCGGCAGGCCCTGCGAGCCCGGCAGCGGCGGAAACTGGAACGCCGCGACGCGCGCACCTGAAATCTGATTCCATTTCTGCTGCAATTCCTGCTGCAAGGCGGTCGCGCCCTTGCTGCGCTGGTCCCATGTCTTGAACAGCACACCGCCGATACCCTGGTTGAGTGTCGGCGCACCCGTGAGCTGGAACATCTGCGCGTATTCGGGCAGTGCCTTGGAGATATCGAACACCTGGTCGGCGTACATCTGCATCTGCTGGATGGTCGCGTTCGGCGGCCCCTGGATCTGCGACAGGACGATGCCCTGATCCTCCTGCGGCGCAAGCTCAGCTTTCGAGGTCATAAACAGGTAGACCGTGCCGCAGAGCAGCAGCGCGCCCATGATGGTGAACACGGGCCAGGTGTCGAGCGTCGAGTGCAACAGGCGGCCATAGCCACGATGGACGCGTTCGAACTGGCGGTCGACGAAGCGAGCGAAGCGCCCCGATTCCTGATCCGCACGGAAGAAGCGCGAGCACATCATCGGCGACAAAGTCAGCGCGATCACACCGGACACGGTCACCGCGCCGGCGAGCGAGAAGGCGAACTCGGTGAAGAGCGCGCCGGTCAGGCCGCCCTGAAAACCGATCGGCACATACACGGCGATCAGCACGACAGTCATCGCGAGAATTGGTCCGCCGAGTTCGCGCGCGGCGATCAGCGCGGCGTCGAAAGGCGCCTTGCCTTCCTCCTTCATATGGCGATCGACGTTTTCGACGACGATGATCGCGTCGTCCACGACGAGCCCGATCGCGAGCACGAGCGCGAGCAGAGTCAGCAGATTGATCGAATAGCCGAGCAACTGCATCACGAAGAACGTGCCGATGAGTGACAACGGCATCGCGATCAGCGGCACGATGACCGCGCGGAAACTGCCGAGGAACAGGAAAATCACCGCGGTGACGATCAGCAGCGCCTCGACCAGCGTCTTGATCACCTCGACGATGGCCGTGTTGACGAAGTCGGTCGCGTCATAAACGATCTCACCGGTCATGCCGGTCGGAAACTGCTTCTGCAGCCCGGGAAACACGGCCTTCACACGTTTGGCGACATCGAGGATATTGGCGTCCGGCGCCACCTTGATGCCGATGAACACCGAACGCTTGCCGCTGAACGCGACGTTGAAGTCGTAGCTGTCGGCGCCGAGCACGACGTTCGCGACGTCTTCGAGGCGCACGATCGCGCCGTTTTTCTGCTTGATGACGAGTTGCTTGAAGTCGTCGACGGTATGCAGGTCCGTGCCTGCGTTCAGGTCGACGCTGACCATTTGCCCCTTCGTCGTGCCGAGTGTCGCGAGGTAGTTGTTGTTGCCGAGCGCCGTGAAGACGTCGCTTGCCGTCACGCCGTGCGCGGCGAGCCGCGTCGAATCAAGCCACGCGCGTAACGCGAACTGCCGTCCGCCGAGAATTTCCGCCGTCTGCACGCCTTCGATCGAATCGAGCTTGGGCTTGATAACACGCAGCAGATAGTCCGTGACGTTGTTGCTCGGCAGCACGTCGCTGTAGAAGCCCATGTACATCGCGTCGGTGGTCTGCCCGGTCTGTACCGTCAGCACCGGCTGCTGCGCCTGCGGCGGCAACTGGTTGCGCACCGAGCCGATCTGCGTGTTGATCTCGGTTAGCGCGCGGTTCGCATCGTAGTTCAGGCGCAGCGTGGCCGTAATGGTCGACACGCCGGTGCTGCTCGTCGACGACATGTAGTCGATGCCTTGCGCCTGAGCGATCGCCGCCTCGAGCGGCTGCGTAATGAAACCGGCGATGGTGTCGGCGTTCGCCCCATAGTAGGCCGTGCTGATCGTCACGACGGCGTTTTCGGTTTGCGGATACTGGCTGACTTTCAGGGTGGCCAGCGAGCGCAGTCCGAGCACGAGAATCAGCAGGCTGACGACCGATGCAAGCACGGGCCGCCGGATAAAGAGATCGGTGAATGTCATCGCGCGGTCTCTCTATTGTTCCTGCGGCGTCGGGTTCGGACTGTCCGAGGGCTGCACACTGTTGTTGATGACGAGCGGCGTGCCGTTCTTGAGCTTGAGCTGCCCACTCGTCACGACCTGCGTGCCGGCCTCGACGCCCTTGAGGATCGCAACCTGATCGCCGCGCGTCGGCCCTGGCGTGACGAACACCTGCTGCGCGACGGGCAGCTTCTTGCCTTGCGCATTGGCTTGTGTGCCCGGCTTGACGACGAACACGGTTGCGCCATAGGGGTTGTATGTGATGGCCGTTTGCGGCAGCGTGAGGTAGCGCTGTCCGGCGCCCGCGTCGATCTTCACGTTCGCATACATGCCCGGCAGCAGCTTGCGCTCGTGATTGTCCACGCTCGCTTCGATCTGCACGTTGCGCGTGGTGCTGTCGACTTTCGGGCTGAGCGACTGGATCTTGCCCACGAATGTTTGGCCGCTAAACGCGTTGGTGTCGACCACGATGGTCTGGCCGATCGCGAGCTGGCCGAGCTGTTGCTGCGGCAGGTAGAAATCGGCGTAGATCGGATCGATCGCCTGCAGCGTGACGATCGCATCGCCAGGATTGATGTATTGGCCGGGATTGATCGTGGTGATGCCGAGGCGCCCCGCAAACGGTGCGCGGATGGTCTTCTTGTCGACGAGCGCAGCCTGTTGCGCGACTTGCGCCTTCTTGCCCTTCAGATCGGCAGCGTCCGCATCGAGCTGCGCCTTGGCGATGGCCTTGATGTCGTACTGCGCCTTGTCGCGCGTGTAGACCGTCTGTGCGAGTTCCGCTGCTGCCTGGAGCGACTGCAGCAGCGCCACGTCGCTGTCGGCATTGAGTCTGACGAGGACTTGCCCGGCCTTCGCTTCCTGCCCTGAGCTGAACGCCACCTCGCGCACGAGGCCCGCGACTTCGGTGGTGACGTCGACGCCGCGCACGGCGCGCAGACTGCCGACCGCCGCCAATTGCGGTTGCCACGACTGATAACCGGCGACGACCGCCGAAACGGTGGCGGGCGGCGCCGCGTTGCCCGCCATGAACTTGGCGAACATATACGAGCGGAACTGGTTGAAGCCGACGAGTGCGGCCAGCAGCAGGCCGACACAGATCAGCATGATCACCATCCGCTTCGTCATCGGTTTTCTTTCGGTCATCGTGATGTCCTTGCACGGCATTGGGCGAAGCGCCGGACTTTGCATGCCTTCGTGTCTGACAGCGCGTGTTGCAAAGAGCGGTACGGCGAGCGTTCTGTCTGGCTATGTCAATGCGTCAGTCATTGCATCAGTCATTGCGTCGTCGCAGCGGAGCTCGGCGCGGCGGCGTTCCACCAGCCGCCACCGAGCGCCTGGAAGAGGGCTGCGGTGTCTGCGTAGCGGGAGGCCTGGGCCTGCGCGAGGCTCACCACCGTCTGCTGGTACTGACGTTGGGCATCGAGTAGCGCCAGGTAGCTCACGCCGCCGACGCGATACTGCCCGCGCGTGAGTTCCAGCGAATCGCTGGCGGAGCGCCAGGCGTCCGTCTGCGCTTTCAGACCGGTCGCGTCGTGATCGAGCGCGCGCAGCGAATCCGCGACGTTCTGGAACGCCAGCAGCACCGTTTCACGATATTGCGCATTGGCCTGTTCGTACGCCGCCTCGGCCGCGCGCTTCTGCGCACTCAGTTGCCCGCCGTGGAAGACCGGTTGCAGCAGACCGGCGCCGAGGCTCCAGATCGTGCTGCCGGCCTTAAACACCTGGGCCGGCGTCAGCGCCTCGGCGCCGTAGCTGGCGGACAGCGTGATCTGCGGATACATCGCCGCGGTCGCCACGCCGACTTGCGCGCTGGCCTGATGCAGCACGGCGTCGGCGGCGAGGATGTCGGGCCGCTGCTGCACGAGTGCCGACGGCAGGCTCACAGGCAGCGTTTCGGGTAACGAAAACATCTCGAGCCTGAATTCAGGCAAGGTGGCGTCGCTGGGCAATTGACCGGCCAGCACGGCGAGCTGGTGACGCGTCTGGTCGAGTTGCTGTTGCAGCGGCGGCAGCGTGGCGCGAGTCTGCGCGACGAGGGTCTGCTGCGAGAGCACCGCCGTGCGGCCCACGCCCCCCAGTTCGAACTGCTTGCCGAGCACGCCCAATTGCTCGTCTTCTTCCGCGGCGATCCGCTCGGTTGCCTCGATCTGCGCGCGCAGTGACGCTTCCTTGACGGCCGCGGTCACGATGTTGGCGGACATCGCGAGATAGGCGGCCTGCAACTGGAAACGCTGGTAATCGATTTGCGCGTGCAACGCTTCGAGCTCACGCCGCGAGCCGCCGAACACGTCGAGTTTGTACGACACGTTCACCGACGCGTTGTACAGATTGAACTCGTCGACCACGCCGGGCTCGCCGAACGAGATGCCGTTCAGTTTTTCGCGCGTGGCGCCAAGTTGCGCGTCGACGCTAGGCAGAAGGGTGCCGCCTGCTTGCGCCGAGAAGTTTTCGCGTGCCTGCCGCAATGCGGCTTGCGCCGCGGTGATGTTTGGACTGTTGACGAGGGCCTGACGGATCAGCGCGTCGAGCGGTTCGCAATGAAACAGCGCCCACCAGGCGGCGGGAATGTCCTGTCCCGGCACAAAGCGCTGCGGCAAGCCGGCGGCGCCTGGAGACGAGGCCGTCTGGTCGGGCAGTGGTGAGGCAGTGTAGGTGTCGGTAGCGGGCGCGGGGGGAGTACGGTAATCGGGACCGACCATGCAGCCGGCGACTGCGGCGCAGCCGCATAAGGCGACGCACAGGCGCCGCTGCCGGACAATACGCTGGATAACGTCGATCATCGATCCACCTTATGTCGCCTGCGTTTAACCTAAACGACAGAGCGGACGCGGATATTCAGGCAACTTGAACTTTCGATGTTTCTTTTCCCGACGCCGCAATTTATACCACGCGGGACATTTCTACGCGTAGCCTAGCATGGCCGATCGCCGCGCTTGCGCACGAGATCACGTAGTCAGGGCGCTTGGCGGGCTTTCAGACAGGCACGTGCGTCGACTCAGCACTCAGGGTTTGCATGGATGCTGCCAGGGGCAAAAATTTGTATGATGACCCGATGACATGATCAATCGGGGCAATCGATGTTCGACAAGATTCCTGCCAGGGCGCTGAGCGATACGGTCGCGCAGCAGCTACTCAAGCAGATCGACAAGGGCACCTTCAAGCGCGGCGGCAAGCTGCCGACTGAGGCCGTACTGGCGCAGCAGTTCGGCGTGAGCCGCACGGTGATCCGCGAGGCGATTTCGCGGCTGAAGAACGAAGGCGTGGTTGAGCCGCGTCAGGGCAGCGGCGTGTTCATTGCCGCGCACGGCGCGATCCGGCCACTGCGCATCGATTACGCGGAAGCCGTCGAGGCTGGCTCGGTGCTGCAAATCCTCGCGTTGCGGCGGGCGATCGAAGCGGAAGTCGCATCGGAAGCCGCCATGCGTCGCAGCGACGCGGACATGGTGTCGATCGACGCCGCACTCGCGAAGATCGACGAAGCCGTGGCCGAAGGCGAGGACGGCGTCGCTGAAGACGTGGCGTTCCATCGCGCAATCGCCGCGGCCACCGGCAATCCGTATTTCCTCAAAACGCTCACTTTCCTGAACCAGTACCTTGAAGCGGGCACCGTGGTGACGCGGCGCAACGAAGCGCTGCGCGAGGACTTCTCGCGCCAGGTGCGCGAAGAGCACGCGGCGATCGTCGCCGCGATTCGCGCTGGCGATCCGATGGCGGCGCGCAATGCGGCGCGCACGCATATGTACAACGCGGCACGACGGCTCGAGCAAGCGGGTATTTGCTGAGCGTGAGCGCTTGAGGCGCGAGCCACTAACGAATTTTCAGAGGTCAGGCATGTCGAGAAATGTCGGTGTCATCGGTCTTGGTGCAATGGGCCTGGGTGTCGCGCGGTCATTGTTGCGGGCGGGTTTTCGGGTGCACGCGTGCGATCTGCGCAGTCAGGTCCTGCAAGCGTTCGTCGCGGAGGGCGGCGTGGCTTGCGCTTCGCCCGCCGAGCTCGGGAAGGAATGCGACGTGGTCGTCACACTGGTCGTCAATGCGGCGCAGACCGAAGCGGTGTTGTTCGGTGAAGAAGGTGCGGTCGCTGCAATGAAGCAGGGCGGCGTCGTGATCGCCAGCGCGACAGTCGCGCCGGACTTCGCGATCGGACTCGGTCAACGCATCGAAGCGGCCGGCTTGCAGATGCTCGATGCGCCGGTGTCGGGTGGTGCGGCGCGCGCTGCATCCGGCGAGATGACGATGATGACGTCCGGCCCGGATACGGCCTATGCCGCGTGCGAGGATGTGCTGGCCGCGATGGCCGGCAAGGTGTATCGGCTCGGTTCGGCGCACGGCGCCGGGTCGAAAGTGAAGATCATCAACCAGTTGCTGGCCGGCGTGCATATCGCGGTGGCTGCCGAGGCGATGGCGCTCGGTTTGCGGGAAGGCGTTGATGCCGATGCACTGTACGAGGTCATCACGCATAGCGCGGGCAATTCATGGATGTTCGAGAACCGTGTGCCGCACATTCTGAACGGCGACTACACGCCGCTGTCGGCGGTCGATATCTTCGTCAAGGATCTCGGCCTCGTGCTCGATACCGCGCGCCGTTCGAAGTTTCCTTTGCCGCTCTCGGCGGCCGCGCATCAGATGTTCATGATGGCGTCCTCTGCCGGTCACGGCGGTGAAGACGATTCTGCCGTGATCAAGATTTTCCCCGGCATCACTGTGCCGGCGGCGAAATAAACGCTGGGGCCCGTCATGACCATCACGTCCAAACGCGCGCTGCTCGGCTGTATTGCTGACGATTTCACCGGCGCCACCGACCTCGCTAACATGCTGGTGCGCGGCGGCATGCGCACGGTGCAAACCATCGGTGTGCCCACGTCGAACGAAGCGGTCGAGGCCGACGCACTCGTGGTCGCGCTGAAATCGCGCACCATTCCCGCCGCCGACGCGGTCGCGCAATCGCTCGCCGCACTCGACTGGTTGCGCGCGCAAGGATGCCGCCAGTTCTTCTTCAAATACTGCTCGACCTTCGATTCGACCGATGCGGGCAACATCGGCCAGGTGACCGATGCGTTGCTCGATGCGTTGCGCGCGGACACGGGAGTAACGGCTTTTACGATCGCCTGCCCTGCGTTTCCCGAGAACGGCCGCACGATCTATCGCGGCCATCTGTTCGTCGGCGATACCTTGCTCAACGAGTCGGGAATGGAAAACCATCCGCTCACGCCGATGCGCGATGCCAATCTCGTACGCGTGCTGCAACGGCAGACCGGGTCGAAAGTTGGCCTGGTGCGTTACGACGCCGTCGCCAAAGGCGTTTCCAGGGTACGCGAATCGATCGATGCTTTGCGCAACGACGGCGTGCGGATGGCGATTGCCGATGCAGTGTCGGATGAGGATCTCTACATACTCGGCGAGGCGTGTGCCGATCTCGCGCTCATCACGGGCGGCTCCGGTGTCGCGCTAGGTTTGCCCCGCAATTTCCGCCGCGCGGGTTTGCTCGCGGAGCAAGCCGACGCCGCGCAATTGCCTCGAGTCGAAGGATTGTCGGTCGTACTGGCTGGAAGCGCATCCAAAGCGACCAACGCGCAAGTGGCGATGTGGCGCGAAACGCGGTCTTCGTTCCGCATTGATCCGCTGGCGGTCGCGCGCGGCGAGCCGGTGATCGAACAGGCCCTGGCGTTTGCACAGGAGCACTTCGATAAAGCCCAGCCGGTGCTGATCTACGCGACCGCCACGCCCGATGAAGTCAAAGCCGTGCAGCGCGAACTCGGCGTTAGCGAAGCAGGGCATCTGGTCGAAACCACATTGGCCTCGATCGCACGCGGCCTGCGCGAGCGCGGCGTACGCAAGTTCGTGGTGGCCGGCGGCGAAACATCGGGCGCGGTGGTGCAGGCGCTCGGTGTGCACACACTGCGCATCGGCGCGCAGATCGATCCCGGCGTGCCGGCCACCGCGACGACCGGCGCCGAGCCACTCGCACTGGCGTTGAAATCCGGCAACTTCGGTTCGACCGACTTCTTCGAAAAGGCGCTGCGCCGTCTCGATGGAGCGGCGCAATGACCAGCACGCCCGCACTCCATACGACGAACGAAGCGAAGGTTCGCGAAGAAATCTGCCTGACCGGCGCGAGTCTCTATCAACGCGGCTACACCGTGGGCACCGCCGGCAACATTAGCGCACGTCTCGATGACGGCTGGCTGATCACACCGACCGATGCGTGCCTGGGGCGGCTCGACCCCACCGACATCGCCAAAGTCGATCTGGCCGGCAACGCGGTATCCGGCGGCAAGCC
Source organism: Paraburkholderia nemoris (assembly GCF_905221015.1). Taxonomy (NCBI): domain Bacteria; kingdom Pseudomonadati; phylum Pseudomonadota; class Betaproteobacteria; order Burkholderiales; family Burkholderiaceae; genus Paraburkholderia; species Paraburkholderia nemoris. The sequence continues at coordinate 185,591 of NZ_CAJNBO010000014.1, forward strand.
CTCGAAGACGCTGGCGCTGCATCGCGGCATCTACTCGCGTAACGGCGAAGCGCGCGGCATCGTCCACACGCACTCGACGCATCTGGTCGCGCTGACGCTAGCCGGCACCTGGAGCGACCAGGATGTGCTGCCGCCGATCACCCCGTACTACGTCATGAAAGTGGGACATGTCCCCTTGATTCGTTACAGGCGGCCCGGCGATCCACAAGTGGCCGAGCAGATCGCCGCGCTTGCCGATACCGTACGTGCCGTCCTGCTCGAGCGCCTCGGCCCGGTGGTGTGGGAGCGCTCGGTTGCACAGGCCGCGTACGTGCTGGAAGAACTCGAAGAGACCGCGCGGCTGTGGCTGATGACGAATCCACGGCCCGTGCCGCTCGCCGAAGCCGCACTCGAAGAACTGCGCACGGTGTTCGGCGCCCGCTGGTAGAACCGTACGCCAACAAAGCCAGGCGACCGCATGCGGCGCATCAGGCTATCCATAGAAGGAGACAATGCATGAGTTCTTATCAGACGCCATCTAGCAGCCCCGTTACAGCAGTTGCGGGACAACCTGGCGCTGCCGAAGTCGAACGCACCTATAAGAAGGTGTTCTGGCGCATCGTGCCATTTCTGATGCTGTGCTACGTGGTCGCGTACCTGGACCGCGTGAATGTCGGTTTCGCGAAACTGCAAATGTCGCAAGACCTCGCGTTCAGCGAAACAGTGTTCGGCCTCGGCGCCGGTGTGTTCTTTATTGGCTACTTCCTGTTCGAGTTGCCGAGCAACATTCTGATGCACAAGATCGGCGCGCGTATCTGGATCGCGCGGATCATGATCACGTGGGGCGTGATGTCGGCGCTCTTTGTGTTCGTGAAGACGCCGATGCAGTTCTATATCTTGCGCTTCCTGCTGGGCTTGGCCGAAGCTGGGTTCTACCCCGGTGTGATTTTGTATCTGACGTACTGGTTTCCGTCGCATCGGCGTGCGAAGATCATCGCGGTGTTCATGTCGGCGATTCCGGTATCGGGGATTTTCGGCAATCCGCTGTCGGGCTGGATCATGCAGTCGTTTCACAACAACTCGGGTTTCGCGGGCTGGCAATGGATGTTCCTGATCGAGGCGATCCCCGCGATTGCGGTCGGCATTGCGACCATCCTGTATCTCGACAACAACATCTCCAGCGCGAAGTGGCTGAGCGAGCGCGAAAAGCGTTTGCTCGCCGATGAGATCGCCGCCGCGCAGCCGCAACAAACAGCGCAGGCGCACTCGCTCGGCGCGGTGTTCCGCGATCCGCGCACGTGGTGGATGTCGCTGATCTATTTTGCGTTCGTTACCGGGCAATATGGCCTGACGTTCTGGATGCCGACGCTCGTCAAATCGACCGGCGTGAGCGGCGCATTCAATATCGGCCTGCTGAGCGCCATTCCGTTCCTGTGCGCGATCGTCGTGATGAACCTGATGGGCCACAGCGCGGACAAGCGCCGCGAGCGCCGCTGGCATCTGATTGTCCCCGCGCTGTTCGGCGCGATCGGTTTTACGGTAGCCGCTTCGTTTGCGGACAATACGGTCGTGTCGATCGCATTTCTCTCGCTCGCCGCAGCGGGCGTGCTGACCTGCGCGCCGCTGTTCTGGTCGTTGCCGACCGCATTCATGTCCGGCGCGAGCGCCGCTGCCGGCATCGCGATCATCAATTCGATCGGCAATCTCGCGGGTTTTGCGAGCCCCTACATGATTGGCTATCTGAAGGATCTCACGCATAGCACGCAGACCGGCATGTATGTGCTGGCCGGCATGCTGGTGATTGGTGCGATCGCCACGTGGCTGACACCGGCCAGGCTGGTCAATCGCTAGATCGGATACCGCGCGCCGCTTGTTGCAGTTGCTTGCAGCTGCCGCGCGCAGGACTAACTGTTTTCAAGGAGTTGCTGCCATGCTTCGCTTCGCCGCCAACCTGACCATGATGTACAACGAGCATGCTTTCCTCGATCGTTTCGCCGCTGCGGCAAAAGACGGTTTCAAGGCTGTGGAGTTTCTGTTCCCCTACGATTTCCGCGCAGAGGAGATCAAGGCCCGGCTCGAAGCGAACGACCTGACTCAGGCGCTCTTCAATGCGCCGCCTGGCGACTGGGCCGCGGGCGAACGCGGCATTGCTTCGCTGCCGGGGCGCGAAGACGAATTTCGCCGCAGCATCGAAACCGCGCTCGACTACACGCGCGTGCTCGGCAATCGCAAACTGCATGTGATGGCCGGGTTGATCGGCGCGGATCAGCCGCGGGCGAAGCATCGCGAGGTGTATCTGAAGAATCTCGCTTATGCCGCCAAGGCCGCGCAAGCGGACGGCGTCACCGTGGTGATCGAGCCGATCAATACGCGCGATATGCCGGGCTTCTTTCTGAACCGCCAGGATGACGCGCAGGCGATCTGCGCGGAAGTGGGCGCCCCGAATCTCAAGGTGCAATTCGACTGCTATCACTGCCAGATCGTCGAGGGTGATCTCGCGGTGAAGCTCAAACGCGATATGGCAGGTATTGGTCACATTCAGGTCGCCGGCGTGCCGGAACGCCATGAGCCCAATATCGGCGAACTGAATTATCCCTATCTGTTCGATCTGATCGACTCGCTGGGCTATGACGGCTACATCGGTTGCGAGTACCGGCCGCGAGCCGGCACGTCAGCCGGGCTCGATTGGCTTAAGCCGTATCTGAATGCCGCGCGCTAGCAATCGACAGAGCAGCCAATCAAGCAAGCAAGGACAAAGCACATCATGAAAGTACTGATTACCGGCGGTGCGGGTTTTCTCGGCCAGCGTCTCGCGCGCGAATTGTTGGTGCGCGGTTCAGTGAAGGACGAGCACGGCAAGCCGCAAGCGATTACCGAGCTGGTGCTGCTCGACGTGGTGCACGGAAGCGATTTCGGCGACACGCGTGTACGCACGGAAGTGGGCGATATCGCCGAACGCAGCGTGCTCGAGCGCGTGATCGACGATAAGACGTCGGCTATTTTCCATCTTGCCGCGATCGTGAGCGGGCAGGCCGAGGCGGATTTCGATCTCGGCATGCGCATCAATCTGGACGCATCGCGCCAGTTGCTGGAAACGTGCCGGCAGCGCGGGCATGTCCCGCGTGTGCTGTTCACGAGTTCGGTGGCCGTGTATGGCGGCGATCTGCCGGAAGTCGTGCAGGACGACACCGCGCTGAATCCGCAATCGTCGTACGGCGCGCAGAAGGCGATCGCGGAGTTGTTGCTCAACGACTACTCGCGGCGGGGGTTCGTCGACGGCCGGGTGTTGCGCCTGCCCACGATTAGCGTGCGTCCGGGCAAGCCGAATGCGGCGGCCTCGTCGTTCGCGAGCGGCATCATTCGCGAGCCGCTGAACGGCGAAGCGGCGGTGTGCCCGGTAGCGGGTGCGACGCGTTTGTGGCTGCTGTCGCCGCGCAAGGCCATCGAAAGCCTGATCGCCGGACTCGAAATCGATTCCGCTGCGCTCGGCAACCAGCGCGTGCTGAATCTGCCGGGCATTTCGGTGAGCGTCGACGAGATGGTGGCGGCGCTGCGTGAAGTAGTGGGGGAGGAGACCGCGAAGCGGATCGTGTGGCAGCCGGATGCACGGGTGGAGAAGATTGTCGGCAGTTGGCCGGGGCAGTGGGATTGCTCGCGTGCCGAACGGCTCGGCTTGACCGGCGACCAGAGCTTCGCCGATGTGATTCGCGGCTATATCGCCGACGAGGGTATTCAGATCCACAGATAACGCACGTGTCGGGGCGGGTACTTCAACGACATCCCGGACAGCAGAACGATCCCAAGCCTTGTGCTGGCAGGCGTAAGAACACGCTTGCCGGCACGAGCGCGTCAATCTTCAGACCTTTTGACGGGTCATGGCCAAGCGCCACCGGCCTGCAGATATTCCCTGGTCTGAGGCTGGCTTTGCTTGACATGGTTTCAGGCACACGCCTATTATCGAGTCTAGTTGTTCGATATATGACCTTGTGTTCGTATATAGAACAAATGGCTGAAATCCTGAGCCCATCGTTCATCATCCTGCGCTAAGCTGGTCAGTCGCGACGGCTGCCATGTGATCGTTCCCGTTGCGTCCGCCGGGTCGATACCGCACGGTATCCAGCGCGCGTCACGAACCGATATCCGCTAGCGGCGCAGCGCATGCAGTACATCAACTGGAGACATCACATGACCGAAGCATTCCTGTGCGACGCGATTCGCACCCCCATCGGCCGCTATGCGGGTTCGCTGTCATCGGTTCGCGCCGACGATCTGGGCGCGGTGCCGCTCAAAGCGCTGATGGAGCGCAACAAGGACGTCGACTGGAACGCGATCGACGACGTGATCTACGGCTGCGCGAACCAGGCCGGTGAAGACAACCGCAACGTCGCGCGCATGTCGCTGTTGCTGGCCGGTTTGCCGCAAGGCGTGCCGGGCTCCACCGTGAACCGCCTGTGCGGCTCGGGCATGGACGCCGTCGGCATTGCCGCACGCGCGATCAAGTCGGGCGAGGCTGCGTTGATGCTGGCCGGCGGCGTCGAAAGCATGAGCCGTGCGCCGTTCGTGATGGGCAAGGCCACCAGCGCGTTTTCGCGCCAGGCCGATATCTTCGACACGACGATCGGCTGGCGTTTCGTGAACCCGTTGATGAAGCAGATGTACGGCGTCGATTCGATGCCCGAGACTGGTGAAAACGTCGCGACCGACTACAAGATCAGCCGTGCCGATCAGGACGCGTTTGCGCTGCGCAGTCAGCAGAAAGCGGCACGCGCACAACGCGACGGCACGCTCGCGCAGGAAATCGTCGGCGTGACCATCGCGCAGAAGAAGGGTGATCCGATCACGGTGTTGCAAGACGAACACCCGCGCGAAACCAGCCTTGAAACGCTCGCCAAACTGAAGGGCGTGGTGCGTCCGGACGGCACGGTTACGGCAGGCAACGCGTCGGGCGTGAACGACGGCGCAGCGGCGTTGCTGCTCGCGAATGAAGAGACCGCGAAGCGCTTCGGCCTCACGCCGCGTGCACGCGTGCTGGGTATCGCAACGGCAGGTGTCGCGCCGCGTGTGATGGGCATCGGCCCGGCGCCGGCCACGCAGAAGTTGCTGGCGCGTCTGAACATGACCATCAACCAGTTCGACGTGATCGAGCTGAACGAAGCGTTCGCGTCGCAAGGCCTCGCGGTGCTGCGCGCACTCGGCGTGGCCGACGACGACGCTCGCGTGAATCCGAACGGCGGAGCGATCGCGCTCGGCCACCCGCTCGGCATGAGCGGCGCGCGTCTGGTGACCACCGCGATGTATCAACTGCACCGCACGCAAGGCCGTTTTGCGCTGTGCACGATGTGTATCGGCGTCGGTCAAGGCATCGCGATCGCGATCGAACGTGTGTAACGGTTTGGCGTTTGTGCAGGGAAGCGCCGCCGCATCTTGAGGGTCGACGCTTCGCATATAGCGTTCCCGTAGCCGCATAATGAACAGCCCCTTCGCTCAGGCGACGGGGCTGTTTTATTTGTGCGCGGCGCATGGATTCACCGGCTATTGAATTAATGTTTAATCGGTGTTAATGCGGCTTCCGATTGCGCTGCGGCGAATGTCGTCGATAAAAAGAATAATGAGTCCATCGGACTGTCATGCAGTATGTGTTTAATGCTTTATGCATGGCATGTATTGTCGCCCCATATAAATGGTCTGGCAGGTTAAAGCAGTGCTGTCAACCCGCCAGATGCCGCTGCGGCGCCACGCTGCGGTGTTTCGCAGCATGCCGCTGGCTGAATCTAAAATCGCAAATATAAACAGTCGTAGCTTCTTGTAAGGCATGTACAATCGTTGCGCCGTACACATTTAGTAATTGACACTCTGAAGCTGTATGCATTCGTGGCGTTAATCGGCATCCTGCGGTTTCAGATCGCCGTAACACCAGATCGAACAATTTCCCGAGGAGAGAGTAAATGAAGGCAGCGACGATTGGAGCAGCGTTGATGGTAGCGGCTTTCGCCGCGGCACAACCGGCGTGGGCGCAAGATGCGATGGCCAGTGCCGCGCAGGGCATCGTCAGCGAAGTGCAACCGGTGCACGTGAAGGCGCAGATCGTCGGTATCGATCCGGGCACCCGCACGCTCACGCTCAAAGGGCCGGGCGGCAACGCCGTGGTCGTACTGGTGAGCCAGGAAGTCGCAGGCTTCGATCAACTGAAGATCGGCGATCGGGTAGACGTACTGTACAAGAATGCGTTGCTGGTGAAGGCAGACAAGGTCACCGGCCCGGACAAGGGCATTCGTGCGCGCGTCGATACTCAGGTGTATGCGCCGGCCTCGGGTGGCTTTGCATCCGCGCGTCAGGTCGAAGTGCTCGCCACCGTGCAGAAGATCGATCACAAGAAACGCCTCGTCACGCTGCGCGGCGCGTATCAGACACAAACGCTCCAAGTCGGACCGGACGTCGATCTGAAGGGCGTCAAGGTCGGCGATACGGTTCACGCGGTATTCGTTTCGGCAGCGGCCGTGCAGGTGACGCCGCAATAGGCGGCACCACATTAGGTGGCGCAGTCAATGCCACGCGAGCAAACACCCCTCATTGCAGGGGTGTTTGCTTTTCAAGGGCACGAAAGTTCGGCCATCAAATCGCGAGGGGGCGCGCTATCGAGCCGCCGGTGGCCCGAGGCCCAACCATGCGAGCCGCCCCAGCCATCGCCTGACGAAGCCACGTCGGGCAGGCAGCGCGCAACTCAACGACACGCGCGCGGTGCGTTCGCCATCCGTGCTGAGCCACACGCGCTCGCCGCGTTGCAGCCGGAACTCGTTGCCCGGTTCGAGCCAATGATCGTAAGGCGAGTTGACGCGCGTGAGCCATAGGCGCGCGCCTTGAACACTGAGCGTGCTGTCGGCGTCGACACGCCAGGTCAGCGTCGCGCCTCGCACTACGGAAAAATGTACGACTACCTTCGGCAGACGCTCGTCTTGTTGATATGCAGACAGACTTGAGTCGTCATCCATGCACTGCGGGCTTGCCTGATCCATCTTGCTCTCCGTCATCGAGCCGGCGGACGGAGGCACCTACAAAACAAAAGGCCCCTTCCGTTACCGGCGGGGCCTTTGGGTCCTGTTTGCAGATTCAGACTGCTAACGCGCACATGCTCCCAAACGCCTGCCGATGATGGCATGCATTGTTCGGTTTTTAATCGCGACTGCGATGGAGGTGTGCGTCAACATGCGAATGAGTGTGCCGTTTTGCCGCATGTCTTGTCAATAAAAAAATCGCAATGAATTCAAGCGACAATGCGAGGCACGCAGAGCCGGCTCGCTTTGCTTGCTGAGAGGCTGGCGCGGATTTGCGCGGCGAGTGCGTTTCGCAATGCGTAACGCTTGCGACGGGTTGCGTCGCCGGTATTGTCGCCCTGGCGTTCGGCCAGATAGCGCGCCGGCGGCGCGAGAACGAACCAGCCATTCCAGCGCGCGAGCGCTCCGCATTCGATCGACAGCCGATCGTAGTCCGCGGCCACGCGACGCTTTCTCAGGCAATAGCGCCAGTTCGCGTAGATGTGCGCCTGCTTCGAGACGATGAAGGTGCCGCCTGCATCGAGCGCCGCGGCGACACATTGCGCGAGGTAAATCACCAGCACCTTCGGCCGCAGTCCGTACCACCGTTTGGTAAGCGCGCGAAACAGCTCGCGGCCGTTGACCGACGTGTCCGGCCCCTGGACTGAGCCGATGCAAAGACGTGGCCGACGCACTTTGCCGCCGAGATAGGCGAGGCTGAAGGTGCAGGAAACGATGCGCCGGTCCCGCGCATCGCGGATGCACAAGGTCCAGTCGCCTTCCTTCTGAAACTGTTCGATCGACTCGAGCGACACGTGCCAGCGCTCGGCGCCTACCTCGAACGATGCGATCGGCGCCGAGCCGGCTGCGGCGATGCGCGCGGCGAGTTGCGGCACGCGCTGCTGGGTCAGCGCATGATGATCGAGGCTCGCCGTGAGGCGTTCGCGCGGACTGAAGCGGGTGTGGAGGAAGGGCCGATGCATGCGTTCGAGCGCGGTGGGATGACGTCGCACCAGATCTTGCAAGGGTGAAATGGCGCAGCCTTTGAGCCATACTTGCGTCGAACGCCACGACATCAGCGAGCGCAGCCATAGGCGCAGGCGGCGCCAGCGATGAAACACGCTGGTGCCGGGATAGAGTGCATGAGCGGCTTGCTGAATGACCGCAAAGGACGCAGTGGCTCTCGCAAACCACGGCGAGCGGGCCCGAGCCTCCTGGTTGGAAACGGTCGACATGGCAGATCCCTTGGCTATTGCAACGAGGCGATGCTAGTGGTGGGGATCGCACTACCGTGTCGAATTGCTTGAGTGTTTGTCGAGTTTTGTCGCGCGTGTCGCATGATGTGCGGCGCATCCGCTATGCTGTGCGTCGAGCCGGCTCGTCCGCTTCGTCCGGCTTGTTGCCCGCCGCTATTAAATGAGTTAGCCCTGAACGATTCGCCCCATGCCATTCCGGATCCTGCTTGTCGAAGACGATGACCGCTTGTCCGCGCTGGTCGCCGGTTATCTGCGCAAACACGAATACGAAGTCGAGACCGTGCTGCACGGTAACGATGCCGTGCCGGCGATTCTCAAACGCCGCCCGGACCTGGTGATTCTCGACGTGAACCTGCCGGGCAAGGACGGGTTCCAGATTTGCCGCGAGGCGCGCGAGCAATTCGACGGCGTGATCATCATGGTGACCGCGCGCGACGAGCAGTTCGACGAAGTGCTGGGCCTCGAATTTGGTGCGGACGACTACGTGCACAAGCCTGTCGAACCCCGCGTGCTGCTGGCGCGCATCAAGGCGCAACTGCGCCGCGTGAGCGCACGCACGCCGGAGACTGGCCGGCCGGAGAGCTATACCTTCGGCAAGTTCGAGATCAGCCGGGCCAGCCGCACGGTCAAGCTGCCGGACGGCAGTCTGCCCGATCTGACATCGGCCGAATTCGATTTGCTGTGGGCCTTGGTGAGTTGCGCGGGCGAGGTGGTGAGCCGCGACGAGCTGATGCGGCAACTGCGCGGCATCGAATTCGACGGCCTCGACCGCACAATCGACGGCGGCATTTCCAAGCTGCGCCGCAAGCTGCATGACGACGCCGGCACCCCGCAGCGCATCAAAACGATACGCGGCAAGGGCTACCAGTTCAGCAAATCGGCGTGGGATTGAAGACGCTTACGGCAGTTGCGGTTGAGTGTGATCGCAGTTCGACGGAGTCCGCATTGAGTTTCAATTGAGTAATACGTCGAAATATCGGCCGACAAAACTCCACAAACGCGGTATCAAATTGACAGTCACGCGAGACGGGGATGATTAGCATCGCAGCCTTGTGTAATGACAGGCTTATCGATGTCCGCTCGCGTTTCCCCACTTTCCCGCCATGCCGTGTTGATGATTCACGGCTTGGGCGGCACACGTCATGATTTCGGCGCGCTCGACCGCAAGTTCGAGCAGATCGGTTGCGACGTGCATTTGCCGTCGCTGCCGGGCCACGGCTCGAACCCTGACGCATTGAGCCGCGTAACGTTGAGCGACTACATGCAGTTGTTGAGCCGCACTTACCGCGAACTGGCCAAACGTTACGAGCGGGTCGACGTGGCGGGCATTTCGATGGGGGCCTTGCTTGCGTTGATGTTGAGTGCGCGCGAGCGCATGACGACAGGGCGTCTGATTCTGCTCTCGCCGCCGTTGTTTCTGGACGGCTGGGGCGGTTCCCGCTTGCGTCCATTGCGTTACCTGATGTATTGCGTGCCGGGCCTGCGTCGACTGATTCGCGTCCCGGAGGGCGAGCCGTTCGGCATCAAGAACGCGCGCATACGCAACCTGATCCGCCGCCATCTGCAGAAGGGCAGTGGCGTCCACTACCCGTACGTTCCGTTGGCGGCGATCGAGCAGGTTGACTGGATGCGCTTCGCGGTGAAGCGAGCCCTGAGCCGCGTAACATGCGAAACCTTGGTCATGCATTCAGAAGAGGATGAAGTGACGAGCATCCGCTCCGCGGAATTCGTGTGCGAACACCTGGGAAGCCGCGCCGTGACCTTCGTACGCTTGACCGACAGCTACCACATGATCACACTGGACAACGAACGAGACACGGTAGCAGAGCAAACCTTGGCGTTCGTACAGAGGGCGTAAGAGACGAGCGGAAGAACAAGCAAAAAACGCAGTTCAGACCCAAGCAAACCACCGATACGCCCTGAAGAAACCAAGCTAAACTGCCGATTGGTTTTAAGAAGAACGCTTCGGCGCGCGCAGCGCCGCTGGAAGTATGACGCCCTTGTCACAAGCGCATGCTGGGCACGAACCCAGATTCCAGATGCACCACTACCCTGAGCGAGCTGCGGGACCCGCTTAGCAGGGGCTTCTAGCCGCTTTCTTTTGCCTACTTTTCTTTGCGGCGGCAAAGAAAAGTAGGTGCCGCCCCGCACAGGGGCAACACTAATAGACCACCAACGCATTAAACAACGCGAAGAGAAAAAAATGCCACCCCCAGCGGAGCAAAGAAAACTAACAGCCTATCGCTATGGAAAATGGCGCTGGCACCGTTTCCGCCGTTCCTGGACGGACACAAGAGCAGACAGAATCCCGAGCTGGTCTCGACTATACCTGCGTGTCTACACGCGCCTACTGACACTGACAGTGCTAGTACTAGCAGCATCGATAGCAACCTTAAGCCTGACACTAAAAACCTCACCATCAATCTGGCAAACCCTAACAACAGCAAAAACGCTAATACCAATCACATTAGCAACCCTACTGCTACCAGCAGTAACCGCTTACCGCTGGATGCGCCCAGTCTGGCTAGACCTGGTCATGGTCCGCGAACGCGCAATCGACTTCGCCGGCGGCCGCTTCAACACCCGCGCCCGCGAATCACACAGCGTCATAATCGGCCCCTTGGCCCGCACGCTAAACGCCTTGGCCGAACGCATGGAACGCCTGATCGCCGCGCAGCGCGAACTCACCAACGGCATCTCCCATGAATTGCGCACGCCTTTAGCCCGCGTGCGCTTCGCGCTAGAAAACCTCCGCGAACCCGCGTCAGCGGCCGAGTACAACAGCGCCTTGGCGAGCATCGACCAGGACGTCACCGAGCTCGACGAGCTCATCGACATGAGCCTGACCTACGCGCGCCTCGAGTACAGCTCCCTGCAATCGAACCTCGAATCCACCTTGCTCACGGCATGGTTCGACAGCCAGATCACCGACGCCACGCTGCTGTACGCGGACAAGCAACTCATCCCGCAAGCAAACGTCGACACATCGCTACGCGTGGTGATGGACAAACGTCTCATGTCCTACGCAATGCGAAACTTGCTGCGCAACGCCAGCAAATATGCCCATTCGCGGATCATGGTCGGCTTGAGCGTCAAGCACGGCAATGTGGAAATCTACGTGGAAGACGACGGCGCAGGCGTGCCGCCCGAACAACGCGAACGCATCTTCGATGCCTTCGTGCGGCTCGATCGTCAGACAGGCGGCTACGGGCTGGGTCTCGCGATAACGCAACAGGTGCTGCGCGCCCACCATGGCCGGATCGCCGTGACTGATCCCTTGACGCTAGGCGGAGCACGCTTCGAAATGAGCTGGCCGGTGGGCACGGCGGCGTGAAACTCACCGCACCCGCGCAGCCTCAATAGGTATGTCCCAACTGGAAGTAAAAGTTATGGCGGCCGCCCGGCGCGAACGCTACGCCCAGATAGATCGGTCCGAATGAACTGGTCATCGCGGTGAAGACCGTCACGCTGCGCTTCAGCGGCCCGCTGCCGAACTCCGAATCGCGGTTCCAGACGTTGCCGGCTTCAATGCTCAGCCCTGCAAACAGACCGCGAATCGGCGACGCGTTGAACGTGGCAAGCTGATTCATATAGGTGATCTGGCCGTACACCATCGAGTTGCCGGACAGTTGGTCGGCGGCGTAGGCCGACAGATGCTGAAAACCGCCCAGCGTAAAGCCGAACGGATTCGTCAGATTGGTGCCGCCGAAGTCGTTGCCCGCTTCGATGCTCGCGTTGATGCTGTGCCGTCCATAGCTCGCCGCGACAAGGCTCTTTCCGTATACCTCGGTGAAGCTGTCGCTGCCCGCGAACAACGAACGTTCTACGCGTAGTTCGCCGAAATAACCTTTGCGGGCAAACAGCGGATCGTCGAGCTGATCGATCACGAGACGTGCGCGCGCGCTAAGCTGCCGCCCGTAGATATCGGGGAACAGCAGCGGCGAGTTCAACTCATCCTCGAGCGGCAAGTTGTATTGCGGCGACGCGTAGCCATGCGCGTACGCCACGCCGATACGGAAGTCACCGAAACGGGCGAGCGGTACGCCGAAGTCGAGCCCGGCGCGTTCGGTTTGCAAGCTGTATTGCGTGACCTTGACGTTGCCGGAATCGTCGTAGAGGTTGGCATAGCGACGCTGAAACTCGAGATACGGCGCCACGTAATAGCCGAAAGAACTCGACAGTGGCTGCCGCAGCTCCGCGTGCAGGTTGATCAGATCGCTGCCGACGGTCCCGTCCACTCGACCTTCGAGCCCTGACGACGTGAGCCACGGCCGGCGATAACCGAGATGCAGCCGGAAGCCGCCTTCATCTGTCGAGCTGCTCGACAAACCCAGCCCGAACAACAGGAAATTCGGTCCCCACAGCTTCTGCTGCGCGGAGACAATGAGCGTGTGCGCGTCGCCGTCGTCGACGAGTTGCTGGCTCACGCTGTCGAAGTCGCCCGCGGTGGTGAGCGCCAGCAAGTCCTTATTGAGCGCGACCGGATCGTAGACATCGCCGGTTTTGACATGCAGCGCGGCGCGGATGCGTGCCTCGGGCACATAGCCCTGCGAGGCGATCTCGATCTGCGTGATCCTCACCGGATGTATGGCGGGCGTACCGTGCCGGGCGCGCCACGCGGCATAGTCGGCGGGCGAGAGCGCCAGATGCTGAAGCTGCGGCATGGCCGCGCGCGTGGCGGCGGCGCCGGCCGCGATGGCCTGGCTCGCATTGGCAAAGTCGGTGAAGCTTAGCGAGCCGAGCGCCGGTTCGATCAGTACGTCACCGGCCTGCAACTGCTCACGTTGGCGCGCAACGTTCTGGTGAATCAGGATGCCGATCATCTGCTGCATCACGTCGGCGGGCGAAGCCAGCGCATCCAGTGGTCGCAGCGGCGAGCCGATATCGACCGCGATCACGACATTTGCGCCCATGTCGCGCGCCGTTTCGATCGGCAGGTTGCTGACGATGCCGCCGTCCACCAGCGTGCGCCCGTCGATATCGGCCGGCGCGAACAGGCCGGGCAATGCCATGCTGGCGCGAATCGCCTGCGGCAGCGAACCGCGATCGAGCACGACCTTCTGGCCGGTGCGCAGATCGGTTGCGATCGCGCGATAGGGGATCGGCAACCGGTCGAACGAAACGTTGCCCGGCACGGCGGATGTCCAGTCCTGCAGCAGCGCTTGCAAACGATTGCCCTGGACGAGCCCGACCGGCAAGCGGAAGCCATTGGTGCCGAAGCCGAGCGAAAGACTGTTCACATACAGCCGCTCGTCTTCCCGACGCGATTGCGGCAGATCGGCACGGTCGGTGACGTCGAACGCGATGTCCGCGAGATTGATGCCCGCGAGGCGATTTTGCATGTCCTGCGCCGTCATACCGCTCGCGTACAGGCCGCCGACCACGGAGCCCATGCTGGTGGCAGCGATGCAATCGACCGGGATACGGTTTTCCTCGAGCACCTTCAGTACGCCGAGGTGCGCATAACCGCGCGCGCCGCCGCCCGACAGCACGAGACCAACGGAGGGGCGGCCGGCTGGCCCGGCTTGCGCGCTGCACGCGGATTCGGCCGCGAGAGCGGGGCGTGCGAAGGTGGCGACCCCACACGCCAGCAGCGCCACGGTGCAGCGAAAACGAAGAACGATGGGCCGGCGCCGCATGTGTGCCGCTGTTTGTTGAAGTTGTTCGCTCGCCAACGCTCGACTCATCTGTTTTGATGCTGGAAGAAAACCGAGAGATTACATGGTTTTGCCCCGGTAAAAACAGGTGATTGGGTGCAAACGCGCGTTTGCGGAAAAACGTAGTCCTGATGCTTTTTATCCGGCGTCGCGGCGGTATGCGGCTTACGGCGCGTGAGTGCGGGATCTGAGTTGGCACCGCCTGCGTGACGAGCGGAATCCGCCCTGAAACAATTTATGTCGGCTTATGTCACGGCGCCTCCAAATCGCCCGCAAAGCCTTGCCCGGTGGGCCTCCTCCGTGGTGAAACAGGGTGACATATCTTCGCTGCTGATTAAATCCAGGCGTCCTTCTATAGTCCGTTTGTCGCCACGCCGCAGTGCGCAGAAGTGGCCCGAAATCAAGAAGGACATACCGTGAAAAACTGTTCGTTCGTCGTCGCAGCCACCGCCGCTTCCTCTGCCTCCGTGACGCCTGCCGCATCCGTACGTGGCGCGCTGCGCAAACTCGCGCTTACCGCAACCGTTACCGTGCTCGCGCTCAGCAGCGCTTCCGCTTTCGCCTGGTCGCAGCACGGCACCGCCTACACGTCGCGTGGCACCTATAACGGCGCGCGTTACGGCTCGTGTGGCGGCGGTAGCTGTTCGCATGCTGGCGGCGTGGCCGGCCCCTACGGCGGCGTGGCGACCAACACCGGCACGGTGACCCGCAACGCGCCCGGCCAGTTCTCGAATTCGGGCACCGCTACGGGACGCTACGGCAACCAGGTCCAGCATGCCGGCGACACCAACTGCGCGGGCGGCACGTGTTCCCACACCGGCACCCTCACCGGACCCGACGGTAAAACGGCGACCACCTCAGGCGATGTGACCAAAACCGCGCCGGGCCAGTATTCGTCGTCCGGGTCGGTCACGGGTTCGAACGGCAACACGGTCAACCACTCGGCATCGACCAACTGCGCAGGCGCGTCGTGCTCACGTTCCGGCACGGTGACCGGTTCTGATGGCGGAACCGTCAATCATTCCGGCACGGCAACGCGTGTAGCACCGGGCGTCGTCACGACATCGACGAGCACGACGGGCACGCATGGCAACACCGTGACGACGAGCGGAACGGTTACGACTACCGGCGTCGTCACGACGGGCAGCACGACGGTCGTGGTGGCACCGAAGCCAGTGGTTGTCGTCCCGCCGCCAGTCGTTGTTCCGCCGCCGGTTGTGTATGTGCCGCCGCCCCCGGTTGTCTACGTTCCGCCGCCCCCGCCGCCTGCTGTGTATGTCGCGCCGCGTGTTGTCTATGTGGCTCCTGCGCCGCGCCCCGCCGTGTGGGTGCCGGGGCACTGGGTGGGGAATGTGTGGGTTCCGGCGCACTGGTCATGAGAAAAAACGTGCGAGCGCGAAGCGGCGAGGAGGCCGTTCGGATCGGTCCGCAGTGGATGAGCGAGCAGGGAAGTGCTCAGCCGGTGCGGCCACGTTTCGACGCAGTACGCACACGGACGCTATGCAAGTTCGGTGCGTTGGCAACGATGATCGTTGCAACAGGGATAGCGATTGCAGTCGGTGAGGGCATCGCAAGCACTGAAACGCCTGCTGTGCACCGGGCGATTGAATCCGGACAGGACTGTTCGGCAAAATACGCAGCGTTGCTCGACCTCGCCGAACTGGCGAGACGTGATGGCAAGTCATCCGAAGTTGTGATGCGGGGACTGAGCGAGCGCGGCGGCGCAATGGGCGACTGTTTGCCGACTGTTGGGAGCGTCGGGACGAGGTAAACGAAACGCGCGAATGGCCGGAGCGGCCATTCGCGCCTGTCAAAAGCGGTCCCTTAGAAAAGGCATGCCTTTGACTAATGGCCGGTCGCTATCGGCCCTGCTGCTGCAGATACTGTCTGACGTCGCTCATGGTCACGCTTCCTTTGTGGCTCGTGTCGATCTGATCGAAGTGCTTGGCGACATAGCCGAGCCCCGCGGTCTGAGCCTGCGTTTTCGTGACCGCGGCGCCGTTGCTGAGGGCCGTGTTCGCCCCCAGTCGCGCTTCAAGCCGCTGCTGGGCTTCCTGCTGCAGGGCCGTGCCTGTCGTCGGCGTGACGGGAGCAGCACGGTTTTGAGGAAAGAACGGACCGTCGACTCCCCTGGCGCCGTTTGGCGGTGTCGCCGGCGCTACCGCTTGCGGCGGTAACGCATGCGCGCTGCCAATAAAGCAGCCGAGGGCGATCAACGGGGAGACACGCCGCAACATATCGAAAAGGGACATGATGACTCGCATTGATTGAGTGAATAGAGTATCGCGAACGAGGCACATCGCGTCAGTTCAGTCAGGGTGCCGTGGCTTGCGCCGTGGCAGTAGCGGTCGGCTGACTGGCGGGGCTCTCGTCGCGCCACGGCGGCGGCAGCGTCCAGAGGGCGAGCGCATCCGGAAGTGGCGTGCCGCGGTAGAAGCGCACCAGATCCCGTTTCATCAGCGGACGGGCGACGTCATCCAGATAGATCATATGTCCGCCCTGGAAGAAGTTGACCTGCAAGTCCGGATTCAGACCGGGCACAGTCTGCAGCCGTGCCAGTTGCTTCTCGGTATTGAAGAACGGTGTGGCCAGGTCATGAAAGCCGTTTTCCGAGAGTACCTTCAATTGCGGGTTGAGCGTCAGCGCGCCCAGCAGATCCGGGATCGTATCGGGCAGGGGCTGTCCGTCATGCGAGAAATCCCATACCTCGATGATGTTGTCGTTCAGCGGCAAATACGTCGCGTTCGGCGCCGTGTATCCCAGGTAGTCAGGCATCTGCGTCGCCAGAGCCGTGGTGAACGGCTGGGAGATCAGGATGTCGGACGGGTCCCCGTCGTTTTGCAGACGCGGATCCGAGTTCGGCAATGACACGCGTCCGTCGTAGCGTCCGATCGTCGTGCCTGGTATGAGGCTCGTCGAGAACGGGTTGGCGCCGAAGTAGCCTTGTAGCGCCTGCAGGGTCAAACTGGACGGCAAGGTCCATGACTGAAGCGTTTTCGCATTGGGAAACACCGGCGTGCCCAGAGCGTCCGGTATGCCGAGCTGACTGAGCACCCACGACTGCGAATACCGCCTGAACTTGTTGTATTCGTTCGTGACGAACAGGCTTGCCTGGTATGCGTACAGGTCCTGATTGAGCGGCGCCGGCGACACCTGGTTGTAGTAAGCCGCGACTTCCGCGTAGCCGGGGAAATAGCCGGCCAGCGTATCCGTATCCAATGCCAGCGCGCTTGTCGAATCCGTGATGGCGACGGCCTCGATTGCATCCGCGAAATAGTTCAGGATTGCAGACTGAAGAACGATACCGGTCAGATGCACGCCGGCCGATTCGAGCGCCAATGCGAGCATGTCGGTACGCGGCGTGCCATACGACTCGCCGTACAGATAAATCGGCGAGCTGCTGCGACTGTTGACCGTCAGATAGCGCTGGATAAAGTCGCGCATGATGTTGACGTCCGCGTCGGTCGTCCAGTATTTCTGGTTCGTATTCGGCAGAATCGCCTCGGAAAGACCTGTTCCGGGCGGGTCGATGAAGACCATGTCCGTGGTGTCGATCAGGCTCTCCTTATTGTCGACGAGTGGATAATTCGGCCAGTTTCCGAACACCGGGTCTGGCGTGGCAACCCGCGTTGGCGCGAACGACCCGAGGCGCAGCCAGATGGATGAGGACCCCGGGCCGCCGTTGTAGACGAATGTGACAGGCCGCGGCGCGCCGTTCGTACTCGGCACGGTGTACGCGACATAGGACATCGTGGCTTCGGGATTGCCGCTCGAATCGGTGGCCGTCAAATGGCCGGTCGTGGTGGTGTAGTTGATCGGCGTTCTGCCTTGGGTCCACTGGTAGTGCATGACCGCGGCTTTCTCTGAGGCCTGAGCCGGCGCGAGGCCATCTGTGGCATTGCCCGAATAGGCGACCGGGTCGATATAGGTTTGATTGGCCGTTGGCGATTGCGACTGCGCGGCGGCCTGTGCGCTGAGTTGCTGATTCGCTGCAGTCTGCTGCATGCTCACAGCCGTGCCGGAGGACGAACCGCCGTCCCCTCCGCCGCATCCGCCGAGAAGCAGGATCGCAACTGTCAATGTTCCCAGGCTCGTTCCCAGGCCCGGCAGCCTGTTTTGGCGGTGTTGGCTATTGCCGGAAAGACGCTCGTCTCGTTTCATCTCTATCCTTGGTGGTGGGTTCAGATACCGTTTCACAAAGGCCGCTATCGCCGATGAAAATAGATCGGAGTTCGAAATATTAGCGATGCATCGTCGGCATGCAGCGGTGAGACCAACTTACTTCAAAGCGCATAGATTCAGATCTCTATGCAGTATGCGTAGAATAACTAAATATCTGGATTGGATATTCCGGTTCTTTCGGGGCATTTTTCCGCAATCGAATATTCGTATATTGGCGGCAGAAGAAAAATAGGTGACGCCACCCGCCTTTGTCAAGGATGTACCGGATTTCCGTAATTGAAACTTCGGAAAAGCGCGCCTGAATTCGCACGGGAGCCAAGCAGGCCGGGCGTGACGCGTGTGTGAGTTAATCGATTATTTATTACGAAGTTAAATGTGTTTGTTTGTTAATCGTAATAATTAAAATGTGCTGATCATCCGGTTCTGGCGCCGGATGCCAGCAGGTACTTATTCGACTTCGGCGACCACAAGCGGGAACCGGATTTGGAACGTCGTCCCAACGCCTTCGTGTGACGCAAAATCAATCTGGCCGTTCAGCACGCGGCAGAGCTCCTTCACGATCGCGAGGCCGAGGCCCGTGCCCGGAATATCGTCGCCTGCAGCGCGCTCGAATTCGTCGAAAACGCGGTTTGCATCAGCAGGGGCGATGCCCACGCCGGTATCCGACACGCGAATCGACCAGTGCTCCGCATCGGCCATGGCGAAGGCAAGTTGGATCTCGCCGGACTTCGTGTACTTCGTCGCGTTGGAGAGCAGATTGACTGCAATCTGCTTAAGCTTGAGACGATTGGACGTGACGACGGATAGCGCCGGATCGAACGCTGCATGTAGCTTAAGTCCTTTGGCTTCGATGGCCGGGCGCGAGGAGGCGACGAGCTCATCGTAAAGCGCATGCAGATCCACTGGCTCGAATGTGTTCGGCGTGCCGTCGCCGAGCACGACGGAGTACTCGACCATCTGGTCGACGAGTTGCTTCATGTCCGCGGCTTGCCGGTTAGCCAGCGTCAGCGCCATATCGGCTTTTGAAGGCGCCCGTTCGATTAGTTGCAGCGCAATCGAAAACGCGTTCAGAAAATTGCGCAGATCGTGCACCACACTGCGGGTGATCTGCATGCGCGACTCGTAAAGATCGCCGACCAGCCGCTGCTTGAGCGTCAGTTCGTGATTGGCGCGCTCGAGCCTGCCGGTGTACTCGTCGATCTTGCGGTCCCGTTCGCTGACCACCTCCTTGATCGACGTGAGCGTCACCATGCTGAGTGTTTCCGCGATCAGGCGCCGCGCCCGTCCTTCATGGCGGCGCGTGAACGTGCTGTCCTGGTCGGCGAATTCTTCCAGCGCGTCAGCGAGCACCTGATGGAACAGATCGAGCTCGCGCACGAGTTCCTCGATCCGGTAGCCCTGACGCCAGCGGACCAGGCCATGTTTTCTCGCATCGCGTTCGATCGCCGGCTCGACGCGTTCGAGATCTTCGACGTCGAGCGCAAGGCATAGTCCTTCGAGAATTTCCGGAAGGTGATCAGCGAGCTGTTGATAGGTGAGCTTGTCCGCTTCGACGAGGTCGACATCGCCGAAAACGGTTTTCATCCATTGCGCGGTCAGGCGCGTCCGCTGCTCGCGAACGAAATCGGCAAATTTGCGCAGCGGGCTAATGCGTGTCTCGGTCATAGTGGGTACATCGGGGTGAAGTTTCTAACTGAAGTTTCTGCCCCATTATGGCCGCAATTGCTGATTGTGGAACACGCTCTTGCGTAACCCGGGCCAGATGAACACGAGGTTAAACCTGGCGGCTGCGATGTTGTTGTTCAAGCGGCTTCGTGTCCGGCAATTTTTGCCGTTCTGGCGCGCGGGAGTAAAGACAACGGTTCGACCTTACCGACAACGAACAGATACGACAGGGCGCCGACCACGCATAGCGAACCCGCAACCATCAGCGGAATCACAAACGAACCCTTTGTGATCGCCAGCATGACCCCGGTAAACGTGGTGATAAAAATGCCGGCGAGATTCCCTGCAAAGTTCTGGATGCCGCCGAGCGATGCCACATGAGCGGGGGTCGGCGCCACTTCGCCGACCAGGGTCCACACATTAGCGCCGGCGAACGACAAGCTGGCGTAAGCGAGAGCGAACAGTGCCAGGCACGCCCACGTGCTTTGAACCAGTACCGACAACGCGATCGACGAGGAGAGCAGCATGCCGATCACAAGGCATGTCTTGCGAGCCGCGGTTGCGCTCCATCCGCGTTTGAACAGACTGTCCGACACGAGGCCGCCAAGCCAGCCGCCAGGAATGGCCAGCAGCGCCGGCAGCATGCCCCACGTGCCGAGTGACGCGAGCGAGAATCCACGTGACTGCAGCAGATAACTCGGGAACCACGTGATGAAAAAGTAAATCGCGAAGTTCAGGCAGAACAGCCCGATCATCATGCCCCACACCGTGCGATAGCGAAACAGATCGAGCCACGACACGGTGCCGGCGTTTTCGTCTGACGTAACGGCTCTGGCAGGGGCGGCGCGCTGTGCCAGCAAGGCGTCGACGGCCGCTGGTGCAATGGCTCGGTAGCGTTCCGGGTCACGATAGATGAACCACCACGCGAGCGCCCACACCACACCAAGGCCTCCTGTGATCACGAACGAACCACGCCAGCCGACAAGGGAGATCAACCACGCAACCAGGGGCAGCGAGAGCGCTGAGCCGACGCGCGAGCCGCTATCGAAGATGCTGCTCGCGAGCCCGCGCTCGCTGCGCGGAAACCAGTTGAACGCAACCTTGGCGAACGACGGAATTGCGGCGGCTTCGCCGACGCCGAGCATCAGCCGCACGCCCACGAGTTGCGCAAGACCGCGGGCCGCGCCGGTCGCGATCGTGAAGGCCGACCACCAGCCGACCGCCAGTGCCAGACTCACACGTACGCCGACCTTGTCGATGAACCAGCCGGCCGGCAGTTGCAGGAACGCGTAGGTCCAGAAGAACGCGCTGAGCACGAGCCCCATGCCGACGGCGTCCAGACCCAACTCCGCGCGAATGCTCGGCGCGGCGATCGCCAGGTTGGCCCGATCGACGAAGTTGATGACGTTGGCGAGGAAACACATGAAGATCATGGTCCATCGGATGCGTGGCATGGCAGTCTCCGTTTTTTATAGCGTTATGGCGGCGCCGGCTGGCACGGCGCCGGCGCCTTTGGTCTGGATCGTTCTATTCGGGCGTCAGGAAAGCTTGTCCATCGCTTCCCACAAACCGTTGATATACACGGCACCAAGCGCGCGGTCGTACAAACCATAGCCAGGCTTGCCGGTTTCGCCCCAGATCATGCGGCCATGATCCGGGCGGAAATAGCCGGTGAATCCGGTGTCGTGATACGCCTTCACGATCGCGGCGATATCCAGCGAACCGCAACTGGACAGGTGGGCCGATTCTTCGAAATCGCCCTCAGGCGTGATCTTCACGTTGCGAATGTGCGCGAAGTGGATGCGCCCCATGCCGCCGAATTCGCGCACGAGTGCTTCCACGTTGTTCTGCGGTCCGGCGCCGAGCGAACCGGAGCAAAGGGTGAGGCCGTTCGCTGGTGAGTCCACGATCCCCACGATGCGCGCGAGGTCGTCGCGGTTCTTCACGATGCGAGGCAATCCGAAGATAGGGCGCGGTGGATCGTCCGGATGGATGGCCATTTTCATGCCGCATTCTTCGGCGACAGGGATGATCGCTTTCAGGAAATATTCCAGGTGCTGCCAAAGCCTGGCTTCGTCGACTTCGCGATACTCGGCGAGCAGCGCTTTCAATTCTTCGGGCTTGTAGCTCGAATCCCAGCCGGGCAGCGCAATGCCGTTGTTCGGATCGATCTCGTCGATTTCCTTGGTGCTGAACGCGAGGCAGGTCGAGCCGTCTTCGAGCGTTTTCGACAGTTCCGTGCGGGTCCAGTCGAACACCGGCATGAAGTTGTAGCAGATGACCTTGATGCCTGCTGCGGCGAGATTCCGGATGGTCTGCTGATAGTTGGCGATGAGACGGTCACGGCCCGGCTTGCCGAGCTTGATGTCTTCATGCACGGGCACCGATTCGACGAGTTCGAACCGAAGACCGGCCGCTTCGATCGTCGACTTCAGGGCGGCGATCTTGTGCGCGGGCCACACTTCGCCTACTGGCTCGTCGTAGATGGCGGACACGATATCCGTCATGCCGGGAATCTGGCGAATGTATTGCAGCGTGACGGGATCGGACTCGCCGTACCACCGGAAAGACATCTTCACGACTTCACTCCTTGGATGGATTGCACCAGCCTTGCTGGCTCGGGAAGGGAACGCGTTGTCCGGTCTCCCGATTCAGGCGGATTATGATTGGTTGACCAATTTGAGGCGATAGTGGTTTACCAGTCTATGTTCGTGCTGAGCCTTGTCCCTGCGTGATGAGAGAGCGGTTGGCATTGAGTTAAATGAAGGGAAAGCTGCTGGCGGACGAAAGTGGTGTACCATTTTTTGCGCGAGGGCCGCAGGTGGCGCCTCGCTATGCCTACCCATGAGCACTTGATGACCGATTTCTCCACCCAGCCATTCGCCCACAGACAGGACGCCGAAGCCGCGGACCGTTCGTACATCGGCCTCGCGAAACAGATTCACGCGTTGATCGCGGCGTCCGGAGAGTTCGAAGCAGGCTCGAGATTGCCCTCGGAGCGGACCCTGGCCGATAAATTCGGCGTGAGCCGCACGCAGGTTCGCGAGGCGATCATTGCGCTGGAGGTGCAGGGCGTGGTCGAAGTGCGCGGCGGGTCGGGTATCTATGTGTCGGCGGGCATCGGTGCCAAGCCGGTGACCTTCGAGCTGCCACGCGGCCCCGGTCCGATCGAAACGCTGCGCGCGCGCGCGTTAATCGAGTCCGAGGTGGCGGCGCTCGCGGCCACCGAGCGCAAGGACAGCGACCTCGACCGCATCTTCTCCGCCCTCACCACGATGCGCGAGCAGATGCATGACAAGCAGGCTAACGACGCGGCTGATCGTCAGTTCCACATGCGCATTGCCGAAGCGACCGGCAATGCCGTGCTATTGCATATGGTCACCGCGATGTGGGACTGTGCGCGAAGCGATCCGCTGTGGGCCAAGATCGAGGAACACTTTCATACGCCGGCGATGCGTGCGGCGTCACAGGAAGATCATCAGCGTATCTTTGCTGCCATCATGGGCCGCGATCCAGTTGCGGCGCGAGAGGCAATGCAGTCGCATCTGTCTCGCGTGGTGGGAGAGTTTACTCAAGCGTGGCGATAAGTATGCGCGCCATTTACGTTTGACCTGGCACGTTGTCTGAACATGCCATTTGCGTGTTCTTTTTGCACCACGTCACTTTTATTTTTGACGCGGAATTTATTTTCGCCGTCATATGATTGCACTGTTCATTTTCGGCAGCGCCTCGCAAGATACGCCTGTGTAATTCAATTGAAAACCATGCTTTAGTCAGCACGCGCTTTCCACACGTCATTAAATGCGCCACACGCAATAATCAATAAACAATAACGGATGTTTTCGCAATTCTCATGGCATCGGCCATGCGAACGCGTTGCCTATCCGTTGCCTATGCGTTCGTAGATCCTGTTGGCAGCCAACGCGCTCGCCAGTGGGAATCGAACGCACACAATTAATTACGTTCAACATCGCTCAATCACGGAGCCAACAGTTATGAAAAAGTCTTTACTCGTGGTCGCGCTTTCCGGCGCCTTTGCTATTTCGGCGCATGCGCAAAGCAGCGTGACGCTCTATGGTCTCATTGATGCAGGATTGGTCTACACGAACAATCAGGGCGGCCATAGCAACTGGCAGGAAGTGAGCAGCTCGACGCAGAACACGGTCTTCGGCCTCAAGGGTTCGGAAGATCTCGGTGGCGGCTTGCATGCGGTCTTCAAGCTGGAGCAGGGATTCCTGCTGAATAACGGCGCCCAGGCTTTCTCCGGCGATGGCTTCGGCTCGCAGGCGTGGGTCGGTTTGCAAAGCGATCCATACGGCACGGTGACATTCGGTCGCCAGTTTGACGTGATGAACGACCTGGTCGGACCGCTTACGGCGGAGTTCAACACGTGGGGCGGCAACATGGCTGCGCATCCGTTCGAAAACGACAACCTTGCCGCCAATTCGGTCGTTTTCAACAATACGGTCAAGTACACGAGCCCGACGTTCAGCGGCGTCACATTCGAAACGATGTATGCCTTCAGCAATAAGGCAGGCAGTTTCGCGAACAACCGCTCATACGGCTTCGGTGTGTCCTATGCGCAAGGGCCCATCAACCTTGCTGCCGGCTACCTGCAATTGAACAACGCAGGCAGCGCAGGCGGCGCCGTTACCACGGGCGACACCAGCGCGAACTTCCTTGCGCAACGTCAGCGTATCTGGTCGCTTGGCGGTAACTACACGTTCGGACCGGCTACCGTAGGCCTCGTCTGGAGCCATACGCAGATGGACAACGCGTCGGGCGTCTTCTCGTTCGGAACCGGCACTTACCTCGGTGCGAACGATGCTTCAGCCGGAACCCTGAGCGGCTCGCTGCGCCTCGACAACTACGAAGCGAACGTCAAGTACGCGCTCACGCCTGCGTTGACTTTATCGGGCGCGTATACGTACACGCATGGCGCTTATAACGGCTCGTCGCCGGGATGGAATACGGGGATGCTGCAGGCCGACTATTCGATCAGCAAGCGCACTGACTTCTATCTTGAAGGCGTCTATCAGAACGTGCACGGCGCACCGGCTGATTCCGTGCTCTCGCATGCCATGATCAATACGCTCTCGCCTTCGTCGTCGAATACGCAAGTCGCCGTTACGGTGGGGATGCGTCACGCATTCTGACCGGGAAGGCGCGGTCAAACGCTCACGCTAAGCACCCGCCTTCAGGAAATCGACAAATGCGCGCAACGGCGCCGGCAAGTGACGCCGGCCCGGATAGTATAGAAACGGCCCCGAAAAGCGCTGCCACCACGGCTCCAGAATCGGCTCCAATGCCCCGCTATCGAGATGCGGGCGCAGCATGTCCTCGAACAGGTGAATCACTCCTACGCCTGCGACAGCAGTACTGATCGCAAGGTCGATTGCCGCGCCGGGTCTGACGAGAAGCGGTCCCGACGGATTCAACTGCACCACCTCGCCGTCACGCTCGAAATACCAGGTCGGCGTAGCGCCGCCGGCAAACTGGCCACGCAAGCACGCATGAGCCAGCAGGTCGCGCGGATGCTCGGGTCTGCCCTGCGTGTCGAGATAGCCCGCCGTCGCGGCGGTAGCGAAGCGCTGCACACGCGGACCGATTGGCATCGCGATCATGTCCTGCTCGAGCCGCTCGTCGTAGCGAATGCCCGCATCGCAACCGATCGACAGCACATCGACGAAGCCATCCTCCACCACGACCTCCACGCGTATGTCGGGATAGGCCTTCAGGAACTGGGGAATGACGGTCGGCAACACGATGCGTGCGGCGCTTGACGGCACGTTGAGTTTGAGCGTGCCGCTCGGCTTGTCCCTGAACCGGTTCAGGACGTCCAGCGCGGCTTCCATTTCGCTGAACAATGGCGTTAGCTTTTCGATCAGACGCAATCCGGCTTCGGTCGGGGCCACGCTGCGTGTGGTCCGGTTGAGCAGACGCATACCCAGCTTCGATTCGAGACGGCGCACGGCAATGCTTAGACTGGACGCGGAGACGCCGCTGATGCGCGCGGCGTCGCGAAAGCCGCCGGCGCGCGCGACCGAGACGAAGGCGGCAAGATCGTTGAATTCCATGACCATTGTTCAAAATGTTTAACAACCCGTGCAATTTAGGCCGGATTATCGAACAGCGCAATCCTCGTCATACTGCCGCTCAAACCTTCACGTCATCGCATCTCAAGGAGCGCGCTATGTCGAACTTCACCCCTGTGGACACATTTCCGCTGGCTGGCCACCCTGTGCAACGCATGGGCTATGGCGCCATGCAACTGGCCGGACCCGGCGTATTCGGGCCGCCGAAAGATCGCGACGCGGCGATTGCCGTGCTGCGCGAAGCGGTGGCGTCGGGCGTCAATCACATCGATACGAGCGACTTCTACGGCCCTCACATCACCAACCAGTTGATTCGCGAGGCACTGCATCCTTATCCGGATGACCTCGTGATCGTCACCAAGGTTGGCGCGGTGCGTGGCAGCGATGGCTCCTGGATGCCGGCGCTCGAGCCGGAAGATATCGAGTGTGGCGTTCACGACAACCTTCGCAATCTCGGTGTCGACGCACTCGATGTCGTCAATATGCGAATCATGGGCGACGTGCATGCTCCGTCCGAAGGGGCGATCGAAAAGCAGGTCGTGGCGCTTGCCGAACTTCAACAGCGCGGACTGGTTCGCCATATCGGCTTGAGCAACGCGACCGCGGCTCAGGTTGCCGAGGCACAGGGCATTGTTGAGATCGTCTGCGTACAGAATCACTACAACCTGGTTCACCGGGAAGACGATGCGCTGGTCGATGAACTGGCCGCGAAGGGCATCGCCTACGTACCGTTCTTCCCGCTTGGCGGATTCACACCGATCCAGTCGTCGGCGCTTTCCACGATCGCGCAATCGATCGGCGCGACGCCGATGCAAGTGGCGCTCGCCTGGCTCTTGCATCGCGCGCCCAACATCATGCTGATTCCGGGTACTTCGTCGCTCGGGCATCTGCGGGAAAACATGCAGGCAGCACAGTTGAGATTGACCGACGAGGTGCGCGCTGAACTGGACGCCATTGGCCGCGGGAATGGGAAGGCGTAATCGCACTTTTTGGATTGCGCGCGCAATCCGCATCGGGTCGTTGCTATCGATGTCCTTGCGCGGATGGACCCGCCCGGTAGCGCAGTGCATCGACCAGCACGGCCAAGGCGCGTGACGATTGACGGCGGCTCGGGTAATAAAGGTGGTAGCCCGGAAAGGTCGGGCACCAGTCCTTGAGAACCTGCTTGAGTTGTCCGTCGGCGATATGCGGTCGCGCCAGATCTTCCGGGACATAGGCAAGACCGCAGCCGGCCAGCGCTGCATTGAGCATCTGGCTGGTTCCGTTGAACACGAATTGACCCTCCACACGTACGTTCAGTTCGTGGCCAGACTTTTCGAACTCCCAGGCGTACAAGCCGCCGTGGGTGGGTAGCCGAAGATTGATGCAGTTATGGTCGGTCAAGTCCCGAGGCGTTTTGGGCCGCGAACGTTTCGCGAAGTAGGCGGGCGCGCCGACGACGGCCATACGCAGGTCGGGCGCAATGCGTACCGCGATCATGTCTTTCGCCACCTGATCGCCAAGACGTACGCCAACGTCGTATTGCTGCGCGACGATATCGGTCAAACCAAGATCGACGATGACCTCGACCTTGATGTCCGGATACTCGGACAGAAGCTGCGTCAGCTTCGGTTGAAGTATCGAATTCGCCGCATGTTCGTCCGTCGTGATGCGGATGGTGCCGGCGGGCTTATCGCGAAGCTCGCTCAAGGCGGCGAGTTCTTCGTCGATTTCATCGAACCGCGGTCCCACGGTGGCCAGCAATCGTTCGCCGGCCGGCGTAGGCGCGACGCTTCGGGTTGTTCGGGTCAGCAGGCGGATGCCGAGCCTCGATTCGAGCCCACGGATGGTGTGGCTCAGCGCCGATTGCGACACGCCCAGTTTCGCCGCGGCTTTGGTAAAGCTGCGTTCGCGCGCGACTGCGAGGAAGGCCAGCAGATCGTTCAGGTTTTCGCGTGCCATTCATGAATCTCGCTCATAAGTGTTTGCCGATTCTACCGTCTAGTCACCTGTCTTCGCAGCCAGTAAATTGAGCGTCGTAACTGATCGGTTTGAGTCGTTCAGCAATTTCTAATTCAGGCGCAGCCTGAACGGAGCACAGGTAATGGACTATCGGTATCTGGGCCGCAGTGCCCTGAAGGTTTCGCCCTTGTGTCTCGGCGCGATGATGTTCGGTGGCGAGACTGACGAGGCGAGCTCGAAGCGGATCATCGACAAGGCATACGACCAGGGCGTCAATTTCATCGACACGGCGGACGTCTATCATGCAGGTCGTTCGGAAGAAATCGTCGGGCGGGCCATCGCGGAGCGCCGGGACAACTGGGTCGTGGCTACGAAGTTCGGTTTCCCAAGCTCGCCAGGCCCGAACGAACAAGGTCAGTCGCGCAAGTGGATCATCCAGTCGGTTGAAGCGAGCCTGAAACGGCTCGGCACTGACTACATCGACATCCTCTACTTTCACCGGGCGCTCGCCGATGCACCGATGGAAGAGGGCGTGCGCGCCATCGGCGATCTGATCCGTCAGGGCAAGATCCGCTATTTCGGCGTGTCCAACTTCCGGGGCTGGCGGATTGCCGAAATCGCGCGGCTTGCCGACCAGCTTGGAATCGACCGGCCAGTCGCAAGCGAGCCGCTTTACAACATCGTCGACCGCACGGCGGAAGTCGAACAGTTGCCGGCGGCGCATCACTACGGTTTGGGTGTCGTCTCGTATAGCCCGCTCGCGCGCGGGGTGCTCAGCGGTAAATATGCCGTGGATGCGGCGCCGCCGGCCGATTCGCGTGCGGGTCGCGGCGATAAGCGCATCCAGCAGACCGAGTGGCGGCCGGAGTCGCTCAGGATCGCCCAGACGATCGCCGCGCACGCGGCCGAGCGCGGCACGACTTCGATTGCGTTCGCGCTGGCGTGGGTCCTCAAGAACCGGGCCGTCAGCAGCGCCATTGCCGGACCGCGTACCGAAGCGCAATGGGACAGTTATGTCGACGCGTTGAAATTACAGCTCGGACCGGACGACGAGAAACTGGTCGATAGTCTCGTGGCGCCTGGCCATGCTTCTACGCCGGGTTATACCGATCCGGGTTACCCGGTTGAAGGGCGGCGCGTGGCGTGAAATCCTGAGTGGTCATTTGCGTTTTGTGCATCGCACAGGTCATTCGCGCCAAATTACCCAAACGTTCCGCCATCTCTGCGGGAATTGCCAGGTGGTATGCAGGTTTTGCCGGATTGCGATGGTAGATTGAGCCCCGCGTAATCAGGAGGCGATGCTGATGGCGGTGAGCCTGAACCAGTCCGGCGGTGCGTTTCCCGCGTTGACCAGTATCCGGTTCCTGGCGGCATTGGCGGTCGTCGTCTCGCACTACTCAGAAAATCAACTGCTGCCGTTGCCGACCTCCGTCTTTAACTTCCTGGACGGGGGCCGTTCCGCTGTGTCGCTGTTCTTTGTCCTTTCCGGTTTTATCCTTACCTTCACCTATCGCGACAAACTTGTCCGCGGAGGCGTTCGCACTTTTTACGAGGCACGTATCGCACGGATCTATCCGGTGATCCTGCTCGGCCTCCTGATGTGCGTTCCAGTGGTGATCTATCTTGTGCATGCTGGCGACGCTTCGCTGATGCTGAAGTGGTATGCCCTCAAGAGTGCAATCTACCCGGCATTGGTCATTAGCCTGATTTGCCAACTGCTTCTACTCAATGCATGGTTTCCTTTTTCGGCTATCAATCAACCCTGGAACGGACCGTCTGACAGCGTCTCCTGCGAGGCATTCTTTTATCTGCTGTTCCCGTTTCTGGTGCGCAGGATGACCGGGTTGAAGCCTGCACGGCTCGCATTTTTTTGTATTGCGTTGTGGCTCACGACTGGAACGTGGATTGCGCTGCTGGATGCCTATATGCCGATCTCACGCAGCGGCGCCATGATCTACGCCATGCCGGTGACGCGGCTCGCGGAGTTTGTCATGGGCATCAGTTCGGCTCTTTTCTATCAACGCCTTCGGGCAGGCGCCGGATCGCAGCATGTCAGGGGGAAGGCGCTTGTGACCCTGGCTTTGACGGCTCTTGTGGGACTGAGCGCATGGCGGCCTGTGTCACCTTCGTTCTTCCTCGACGCTCCGTTTTTTGCCGCATTGGTACTTGGGCTCGCGCTACTGGAGCGGCCTGTCGTGGGCATATTGAGCTGGCGCCCCCTGGTGCGGTTGGGCGAGGCGAGCTATTCGCTTTATCTCACGCATATGCCCATCGCACTCTGGTCGTTGATGATCGGATTCGGACGATCGAATGGATGGATTGTGATTGTCTTTTGTGTGCTGGTAAGCCTGCTCTGCTTCAAATTCTACGAAGAGCCCTTGCGCAGGCGCATCAAGGCACGCTTAGCGGATGTGACGAGGCGGGTTCGCGATGGCGAACCGGGACAGTCTGTGATTTGATTTGAATAGCATCGTTGCAAAGGCCACGCCTCCAAAGCGGGTTGTGCCAACCTGGGCTTCGGCACATCTATGGGTATTCAAGTCGCCACCGCGTCCACAATGCATTCCCGCAACCATTGGTGCGCCGGATCTCGATGGGAGCGCTCGTGCCAGAGCATCGCCATTTCATATCCTGGCACTTCAACCGGTGCCTCGACGACCCTGAGCGCGCCATTGCCGCGCACCAATCGCGCCGGCACCATCGCCACGAGGTCAGTGCTCGCGAGGACTGACATCACGAACAGGAAGTGCGGAACCGAAAGCACAACCCTGCGCGTGAGACCCACCTCAGCCAGTGCTTCGTCCGTGACGCCGCTAAACCCGCCACCATCCGGCGACACGATCACGTGCTCCAGTTTGCAGAACTGGGCAAGCGTTGGCCGGCGTTTCAGGCGCGGGTGATCCGCGCGGCCTGCCAGCACATACCGCTCCTTGAAAAGCAATCGCCCGCGCAATCCGGGCGGCGCGCCTTCACTGGTATGGAATGCCAGATCGATGTCCCCCTGTTCGGCTTGCTTCGCGATGCGGGGCGGGGCAGCTTCCACGATCGCGAGCCGGGTGCCGGGCGCTGCCGCGCGCAAGCTGGACAGGACGGGCAGCAAGATCGTCGATTCGGCATAGTCGGTCGCGGCAACGCGCCACGTATGACTGGCTTCGGCTGGATTGAACGGGCTGGCCGGCGACACTGCGTGCTCGAGTGCATCGAGCGCCTGGCGCAAAGGTTCGCGCAATTCCTCGGCTCTGGCGGTGGGGCGCATGCCTCGGGGACCCGGCAGCAACAACGGGTCGCCAAAGATATCCCGCAGCTTGGCAAGATGCACGCTCACCGAGGGCTGAGAGAAGTTCAGGCGTTCGGCCGCGCGGGTCACATTGTGCTCCGACAACAACACATCGAGTGTCACCAGCAGGTTGAGATCCAGCCTTCTGAGATTATTCATGGCAATACCTGACATATTGGTTATTCATTTCCAATATACCGGCAAGAGACCTATCGTGGTGCTTTCTCGCAAAGGAGGTCAGGTCATGAATGTTCTTCTCGTCTATGCCCATCCGGAACCCCGGTCATTGAACGGGTCCCTTAAGGACTTTTCGGTCAAGCGTCTCGAGGATGCCGGACACGCTGTCCAGGTATCCGATCTGTATGCGATGAACTGGAAAGCATCGCTCGATGCAAACGACAGCCTCGACAGGCAACCGGGCGCGCGTTTCGATCCTTCTCTCGATTCGAAGCGTGCGTTCAAAGACGGCCGGCAAAGCCAGGACATCGCACTCGAACAGGAGAAACTGAAGTGGGCGGATGCAGTGATTCTGCAGTTCCCGCTGTGGTGGTTCTCGATGCCTGCGATCCTGAAAGGCTGGGTGGAGCGCGTCTATGCATATGGCTTCGCGTATGGCGTCGGGGAGCACTCCGATGCGCGCTGGGGTGACCGCTATGGTGAAGGCAACATGGCGGGCAAGCGGGCGATGCTGGTCGTGACAACAGGTGGCTGGGAGTCGCATTACAGCCCGCGTGGTATCAACGGTCCGATCGACGACGTGTTGTTCCCTATCCAGCACGGCATTCTGTATTACCCTGGTTTCGACGTTTTGCCACCGTTCGTGATCCATCGGACAAGCCGGATCGATGAAGCACGCTTTTCCGAAGTGCAAAACGCGCTCGGGCACCGTCTCGATGATCTCTGGAAGACTGCGCCGATACCGTTTCGCCCGCAAAACGCCGGTGCCTATGACATCCCGGCGCTCACATTGCGGCCGGATGTTGCTACGGATCGGGTCGGCTTTTCAGCGCACATTGAATAGATGCGTTGCGTTCCCCACATTCGCGCTCGCGCGGCGGGCGTAATTGTTAAATAGACGTTCGGTTTGGGCCGCTCCAGCTCCCCCTGGAATGGCGCCAAGCTAACGGGACCGTATGCTTCGTTGAAATTTGGTTGTAAGTCGCCGTTGTTAGAGTCGTTGACAGAATTTTGCCGCTAGATGCCAGACAGTGTTCTTTGGACACATAGAAAGGGGGAGAGCGACAAACCATGAAAATGAATCGTGCGTTCTGGCTCATTCTGACGCTGCTTTTCACGAACCCGGTCTGGGCGTTCCAGTCCCGGGTCGTCACCATTCCCAGCGCGGCCATGCATAAGTCGTTCGAGGCGACGGTGGTGCTGCCTGACCAATACACGCACGGCAAGGCGGCCGATCGCTTTCCCGTCGTCTATTTGCTGCACGGCTCGGGCGGCGACTACACCGACTGGACCACGAACTCGCATATCGGCAAACTGGCCGACCGCTATCACGTGATCCTCGTCATGCCCGACGGCGGTCACGAGAGCTGGTATATCGACAGCCCTGTCGATCCGCGCAGCCGTTACGAAACTTATGTAGGTACAGAAGTCGTCGGATATATCGACACGCATTTCCGTACGATTGCGACGCGTGAGGCGCGCGCGATTACGGGCTTGAGTATGGGCGGCTTCGGGGCGCTGCATATCGCGCTAGACCGGCCGGACGAATTCGGCGCCGCGGGAAGTATTAGCGGGGCGGTCGATCCGCGCGGGTGCGAGGATGAGCCTGGGATCGATCAGGTGTTTGGAGATCCGGCTCGGCACGCCGACTTCTGGAACAACGAGGCGATTGTCGAGAACGCGCGCAATTTCGGAAATGCGCATATTGCGCTGACGATCGATTGCGGGGTGAACGATTCGCTTGTTCAGTCGAACCGGATGCTGCATGCGCGGCTTGTCGAGCTGGGCGTGCCGCATGATTACGCGGAGCGGCCTGGCGGCCATACGTGGAAGTATTGGTCGAATGCGGTGCAATACCAGGTGCTGTTCTTTGCCAGTTCATTCAAGCGGAGTGGCGCAGCGGCACAGACGTGAAGCTTGCATGGCTTGAGCCATCACTGCATGCCTGAATGCTCGCCTAGAAACTGGCAGACAGTGTGATGCATTGCCTTCACGCCGGGACTCAATTCGAGCGCGCGCCAGCACCCGTGTACGAGTCCGGTTCCAATCCACAAGCGGGCCTGTCCGCCGGCCGCACTAACGCGTTCGACAAACACCCTCGCGTCGTCCCGCAACGGATCGTGTTCAACACCTGCGGCAAGTGTCGGCGGGAGCCGGTCGAAGCGTGCCGCATCGAGCGGTATCGTCCACGCAGGATAGGGCGGCCGTTCGCCCCAATACAGATCGCGAAACGCATGGACATTGGCAAGCGTGAGCATCGGTGCGTGCGCTTCGCTTTCGCGTGCGGGCATTTGCGGGTCCGTGCCGAGCATTGGATAGACCAGCGCAAGTCCGCGCACGCCTTGAATCCCGTCATCGCGCAAGCGCATCGCGACGCTGGCAGCGAGCGTGGCGCCGGCACTGTCGCCCGCCAATTGCAGTGCGCCACGTGAGAGCGAATCGAACGGCAATTGGCCGGCCAGTGCGGCAAGCGTAATCTCCAGACAATCCTCATGCGCTGCCGGAGCGCGGTGTTCGGGCGCCAGCCGGTAGTCGACCGCAATCACATCGAGTCCGGTATCCGCGGCAATTCGTGCGGTTACGATCTGGTGACTATCCAACGAGCCGAGCACAAAGCCGCCACCGTGAAAGTACAACACGATGCCGACGGGTGTCCCGCTCGCCTTTCTACGATTCCGATAAAGCCGCAGTTTGATCAGATGGCCGGCGCTTGCGCGAAACACAGCGTCTTCGGTGATCACATCGGCTGGCAAAGGCGGCGTGAGTGCCGCCGCATAGCGCTCGTAAATCGTGCGCTGTTCGCTCGGTGGCAACGAAGTTGAGTGCCCCGCATAGATGGCAGCCGTCCGTTCGATGAACGCGGCGATCTCCGGCTCAAGCATGCTCACTCCTCGCTACTGATACGCTGCGCTTTGACAGGCAAGCCGATCACGCGGCCTGCAAACCTGGCCGCCGGCAACACAGTATGTGCTTCCGCCAACGCCCGCACGCGCGCCTCGACATCCGGGTCGAAGGCAACAGCGCGCGGTCCGCCGGTATCAACATGCAGCAGCATCTGTTCGCCTGCGGCCACCGGCTCAACGCCCTCGTCGGCGAACATTTCAAGGTACAGATGCAGCCGCTTCGCATCATGCCCAAGCACGCGCATATCCACGCGGACCTGCACGCCTTCCTTGATTTCATGCAGGTAGTTGATATGCGCTTCGAGCGTATAGATCGAGCGGCCGCGTTCCTTGCGCACCGAATCAGGCAGCCCGATCACATCAATCAACGCATCGGTCGCGAAGCTGAAAATCAGCATGTAGAACGCGTCGCGCAAATGGCCGTTGTAGTCGACCCACTCGGCGCGCACGACGTCGCGATAGCAGGGCAGTGAAGCATGGTGCGGCGTAGGCATATGCAATCGTTTCCTTTATCCCTATGAACGGTGCCGGCCGCAGCGCTCTTGTGCCGCTGACGCATCCCGGTGGAGCGGGGCGGGGCGTCTTCCGGCACACAGTATCACTCCGCGGCGAGTATGCCGTGCCGTGCTTTGGCTTCTCCAATCGCCGCCAGCACGCTCGTAATGCAATCGTCCCGATAGCGCTCGAGCTGCTTGATCGAGCGCGATCCGACCTGATCAGATGTGCCGTCCACCACCCGGTCGATCAATTCGTCAGTGAGCTGCGGCGCTACCAGTTTAGTCCACGGCAGCTCCAACGCAGGTCCAAACTGCTGCATGAAGTGACGCATACCCGCATCGCCGCCCGCCAGCGTGTAGGTCAGGAACGTGCCCATGAACGACCAGCGGATGCCCGCGCCGAAGCGGATCGCATCGTCGATTTCGCCCGTGGTCGCGACGCCTTCATTGACCAGATGCAGCGCCTCGCGCCACAGCGCTTCGAGCAAACGGTCGGCGATAAAGCCGGGCACTTCCTTGCGTACGAGAAGCGGGCGCATCGACAGCGAACGATAAATCTGCATCGCGGCGTCGATGGTGGCCGGTGCGGTACGTTCGCCGCCGAGCACTTCGACGAGCGGCAGCAGATACACCGGGTTGAACGGATGCCCGACGATGCAGCGCTGCGGATTCACCGCCCGTGCATAGAAATCGCTCGGCAGCAGGCCGGAAGTGGATGAGGCGATGATCGCTTCAGGCTTCGCTGCACGGCTGATCTGCTCGTGTAACGCGAGCTTCAATTCTTCGCGTTCAGGCGCGCTTTCCTGAATGAAGTCCGCCTGTTCGACACAGGCTTCAATCGTATCGACGAAACGCAACCTGTCGGGTGTTGCGCCCTCGGCGAGGCCGACTCGCTCCAAGGCCGGCCACGCATTGGCGATGTTCTCGCGCAACTGTTTCTCCGCGCCGGGAGCGGGGTCCCACGCGACGACGTCGAGGCCGTGCGCGAGCGCGCGCGCTACCCAGCCGCTGCCGATCACGCCCGCGCCGATTGCCGCAAATGTTTTGATATCGACGATCACTGCCATTGCTGATGTTTCCTTTGCCTATGAGTTCTCAGGTTCCGCAGCGCGCTATATGAAGCGCAACGGGTAACTCGACATCTTCACGCGTACTGTCCCGCCGCACGCCGCTCCAACTGCCGCTCGCCACGTGCCGGCAAGCCGAGTTTGCGACGGCCTTCCGCGGGTGTCAGCGCGCGCCCGCCGAGCCGTTCGATGATCTCGACCGCGCGTTGCACCAGCGTGCCGTTCGTTGCAGGCACACCTTTGTCGAGCCAGATGTTGTCTTCGAGGCCGACACGTACGTGGCCGCCGAGGAGCATCGCCTGCGCGACCATCGGCATCTGCATGCGGCCGATGCCGAAGCCGGCCCATTGCGCGCCAGGCGGAAGGCTGTCCGCCATCGCTTTCATCGTCGTGGTATCGGCGGGCGCCCCCCATGGAATGCCCAGGCAGATCTGAAACAGCGGCGGCGCGTCGAGCAAGCCTTCCTTGAGCAACTGCTTTGCGAACCACAGATGCCCGGTATCGAAGATCTCCAGCTCCGGCTTTACGCCGAGTTCCTGAATACGCTGCGCGCCGGCCCGCAATTGCGCGGGCGTCGACACGTAGATGTAGTCGCCGTCGCCGAAATTGAGCGTGCCGCAATCGAGCGTGCAGATTTCCGGCAGCAGTTCCTCGACGTGCGCGAGCCGCGTCAAGCCGCCGACGAGGTCGGTACCCGCGCCAAAGCGCATCGGGTCTTCGCCGGGACCGATCTCGAGATCGCCGCCCATGCCCGCCGTCAGATTGATGATCACGTCGGTGCCTGACGAACGGATCCGGTCGACAACTTCGCGATACAACTGCGGATCGCGGCTGCCGCGACCGGTCTTCGGATCGCGCACATGGCAGTGCGCGACCGTGGCGCCGGCCTTTGCAGCTTCGATAGCGGCTTCGGCGATCTGCTTCGGCGTGACGGGAATGGCCGGATGCTTGCCGACCGTATCGCCCGCGCCGGTGACCGCGCAGGTCACGATAACTTCATGATTCATGCGTGCTAGTTCCTGTGGATTGAAATGCGCGACTGGATGGATGCAAGACCGCCCCCTCAAAGCCCGAGATAAGCCTTCACCGCCGGCAAGCCGTCTTTCCCGTCATACGTCTTCACGCCTGCGAGCCATGCATCCAGTACTTGCGGGTTCTTCTTCAGATACGCTTTGGCGGCGTCGGCGGGCTTCTCCTTGTTCATCACCGACTGCATCACCACGTTCTCCAGTTGCGTCGAAAAGCGCAGATTGCTCACGAGCTTGCCGGCGTTCGGGCAGCGCGTCAGAAAGTCGGGGGACGTCAACGTATAAACGCGTGCTTCGCCATCGTTCGGACCGAATACGCCGTCGCTGCCGGTGAGGTATTTCATATCGATCTGGATGTTCATCGGATGCGGCTCCCAGCCGAGGAATACCACCCATTTCTTCGCGCGAATGGCGCGATCCACCGAAACCAGCATGCCCGCTTCACTCGATTCGATCAGCTTGAAATCGCCGAGGCCGAACTGATTGCTGGCGATCATTTTCTGAATTGCCGCGTTCGCGCTGCTGCCGGGTTCGATGCCATAGATCTTGCCGTCGAGCTGATCGCGATGTTTGGCGATGTCGGCGAACGTCTTCAGGCCGGCGTCGTATTCGTAGCTCGGTACGGCGAAGGTCGCTTTAGCGCCAGTCAGGTTGGGCGGTTGCAGCACCTGAATCGATTTCGAATCGATGAACGGCGTAATCGCTTTCTCCTGCACGGGCCACCAGTAGCCGAGCGACACATCGAGCTGTTTGCTCTTCAGGCCCGCGAACGAAATCGGCACCGAAGCGACGGTCGTCACAGGCTGATAGCCAAGTCCCTCGAATACGGTCGAGGCGAGCGCCGTGGTCGACGTAATGTCGGTCCAGCCGATGTCGGCAAAATGCACCGCGCGGCAGGTGGAGGGATCCTGTGCAAGTACCGGCGACGCAGCGACGACGGCCGCCAGACAGGCAAGATGGGCAAGCAAGGCTTTGACGCGTAACTTCATGACGTTCCCCCTTCGGACACGTTGAACAGCGTGTTACGAAATGGCCGCGGCGAGAAAAACCGAACGGCCCCCCGGACCTGCACGATACGGCTCGAGCCATGCTTGAGCCGGGCTTGAACTGCACGAGTGACGTAACGTTAATGCCCCATATTCTCGCCAAAGCGACCGCCAGCGACCCGTTCTTGCTCCCACGCGACAACGAGGGAAAACCAGCATCGTTCGTCATTGCGGCGCAGCATCGATTTGTCGCTGTGAATTTTGGTGCGCCTTGCCGGCTTGCGCGCTGCTTGCTACGCTCGCCCGGAACCCCGCGTTCGCTTGCGGCTTGTGTCCCTCTGTGTCCCTGATCGAGTCATCTGCACGATGCCCGAAGATATGTCGTTCCTGCTGCTGCCTGGCTTTTCGGCGATCGGTTTCATGTCGGCGGTCGAGCCTTTGCGTGTGGCGAACCGCTTTCGCGGCGATCTCTACCGCTGGCGCATTCTGAGTCTCGACGGCGCGCCGGTCGCGGCCAGCAACGGTATTTCGATCAATGCAGACGCGGCAATCGCCGATGTCCATGAGGCGCAGACGGTTTTCGTCGTGGCGGGCTTCGAGCCGCTCGCCTGCTATACGCGCGTGCTCGGCGATTGTCTGAAGCGGCTCGAGCGCGCCGGCACGACGCTCGGTGGCATCGACACGGGCAGCTTCATCCTTGCGGAAGCCGGGCTTCTGAGCGGTTCGGACAGCGTGACTGTGCATTGGGAAGCGCTGTCGGCGTTCAGCGAACGCTATCCCTCGCTAAACGCAAGCCAGGAGCTGTTCGAAATCGGCGCGCGGCGCATCACCTGTGCGGGCGGCACGGCGTCGATCGATATGATGCTCGACCTGATCGGCCGCAAGCACGGCGCAGCGTTGGCCTCGGCGGTATCGGAACAGTTCGTCGTGAGCCGGATCCGGCAGCGTTCGGATCATCAGCGAATGGAAATTGCGGCGCGTTACGGCGTGCACAACCGCAAGCTGATTCAGGTGATTGGGGCGATGGAACAGCATATGGAAGAGCCGCTGACGCCCGACCAACTCGCCGAGGAAATCAACGTGACGCGGCGGCAACTGGAGCGGCTGTTCTGCGCGTCGCTGAAGGACACGCCGACGCATTTCTATCAGCAACTGCGCCTCACCCGTGCGCGCGAGTTGCTGCAGCAGACCGACATGTCGATCACATCGATTTGCGTCGCCTGCGGGTTCGAGTCGCCCTCGCATTTTTCGCGGACGTATCGCGCGCGGTTCGGCGTAAGTCCGAGAAGCGACCGTCAGGCGACCGGCGGCAGAAATGGCAGCGCGGTGTTGTCTTCAAGCGAGGCAACCCAGGCATCGGCTCCCGCATTGTCGGAAACCTGACCTCGTTGCGCGCGAGGTCTCAAACATTGAGAGCCTGATTTGCCGGCGTGATGACATGCCTGTCACCAAGCTCTCACCGCAATTGTGCCGTTTCCAGCAACAGTGAATTCGTTTATTAGGGGTTTACCCTATATCTGCTGCCTCCTAGACTGTCGTCACTGGCTGCAAACAAACACGTTTGCAGCGCCGCAAAAAACAATCTCTGGAGGTAGTCGTCATGAAATCCCTGATCGAAGCTTTTGTTATCGCCGCTCTCATTACTGCGCCGCTCGCTGCTTTTGCTCAATCCAATCAGCCGGTGACCCGCGCCCAAGTGCGTGCGGAGCTGGTGCAACTGGAAAAGGCAGGCTACAACCCGGCTCTGTCGAATGCGGATGACTACCCTGCAAACATTCAGGCTGCTGAAGCCCGCGTCGCCGCACAAAACGGCACCGCCCAAACCAGCGGTTATGGAACGGCAACGAACGGCTCGTCGCAAGCAGGCAGCCGCGGCGAAACGACGCCGAGCTCGTATTCGGCTCCGGTTGTCAACGTCGGTCATTAAGATGCGGTAGCGCGAGCAATAGCCTCGCGCACGCTTGATTGACAGCGATATACAGCGGTCCCGCTTTCACTTCAATGTGAAAGCGGGGCCGCTGTGCTATTGAGCGTTGAACGGGGCCGTCGGCGCTGCTTGCCTCATGCGAGCCCTTCTCCCTGAACAGCGGTCAACTGCCTGAGTTGCTCCAGCAGCTTCACCGCCGGACTCGGCAAAATCCCCTGGCGGCGTCGAAACGCCGTCAACGTGCGGCGTGCGACGAGACCCGGAATCGGCAGCGTATCGAACACGCCGGCCGCGCTTTCGGTGTCGTACATCGGCGTTGCCATCCAGCTTAGAAATCCGGCACGCGTGACCAGGCTTTTCAGCACCGTGATCGAGCGCGTCTCGACGGCAATCTGCGGCATGCCGAGTCCATGCTCGGCAAATACGTGCTGCATATGCTCGAACGGACCCGTCCCGCGCGGCGGCACACACCACTGCTGATCGAGCGTGTCCGCAAGCGATAGATCCGTCTTGTTTCGCAGCGGATGATCGAGCGCGGCGACCACATAGCTCGTGTCCTCCCATCGGCAATCGGCAATCGCCGTAATCTCATCCGTGTCCGGCACCGCCATGCTGAGCGCGAGGTCGATCTCGTGTTTCATCAGGCTGTCAGCAAGCCGGTCCCATACCCCCTCCATGATCTCGACACGCAGATTCGGCCAGCGCGCGAGCACGCCGCTCACCGCGAGCGGCAGCACGAGCGTCGCGATGCTCGCCACCGCGCCGACGCGAATCGTCCCTTTCGCGAGGCCACGCATCGCGTCGATCTCCTCGCGGGCGTGATCGGCTTCACGTTGCAGCAATGTGGCGTGCGGCAGCAGCGCGCTGCCGATCGCAGTAAGCTGCATACCCTTCGAGTGCCGTTCGAACAGCGGTGCGCCGACCTGATCCTCGAGCCGCTTGATGGTGCGGCTCAGCGCGGGCTGCGTGACGTGCAGCACCTCCGCGGCACGGCCCAGGCTGCCGCTCGCGACGATGGTGGCAAACGCGTGCAATTGCTGAAGATTGAAAGTCATGCGCAAAAGTAATGCCTTTTCTCAAAAAAGGCAATTTTCAATCAACCTCGAGCTTCCGATAATGAGCCTTCAAGAAATGGCGCTCATCACTAGGAGACATGGATGACCAGCAACGCGCCCCGTTCAGACGCATCGGGATCTTCTCAACACGAACCTTTCACCGTGCGCCACGCCGTCATCGATCTCATGCGGCGCCTCGGCATGACTTCGGTGTTCGCCAATCCGGGCTCGACGGAATTGCCGTTGTTCCGCGATTTTCCGCAGGATTTCCGTTATGTGCTCGGTTTGCAGGAAGCAGTCGTGGTCGGCATGGCCGACGGTTATGCGCAGGCCACCCGCAACGCATCGTTCGTCAATCTGCATTCCGCGGCGGGCGTGGGCAATGCGATGGGCAATATCTTCACCGCGTTCCGCAATCGCACGCCGATCGTGATTACCGCCGGGCAGCAGGCCCGCTCGATTCTGCCGTTCGACCCGTTCCTCGCATCGACGCAAGCCACCGAATTGCCGAAGCCGTACGTCAAATGGAGCATCGAACCGGCCCGCGCCGAAGACGTGCCGCTGGCGATCGCGCGCGCCTATCACGTGGCGATGCAGGAGCCGCGCGGGCCGGTGCTGGTGTCGATTCCCGTCGACGATTGGGACCGCGCCGCGGAGCCGGTGCCGGCACGCGTAGTGAGTACCGAGACGCGGCCGGAGCCGTTCGTGCTGGAGCAGATCGGCGCGGCGCTCGATGCCTGTGAACGGCCGGCTTTCGTGGTGGGCGGCGCTGTCGACCGCGCCGGCGGCTGGGACGAAGTCGTGCGTCTCGCCGAACGCCACAATGCCCGCGTGTTCGTCGCGCCGATGACAGGCCGCTGTGCGTTCCCTGAAGACCACCGCCTGTTCGCCGGCTTTTTGCCGGCGATGCGCGAGAAGATCGTCGAGCTGCTCGGCGGCCATGACCTGATCTTCGTGATCGGCGCAGCGGCATTCACGTATCACGTCGAAGGTCACGGCCCGCATCTGCCTGCCGGCGCAACGCTGTGTCAACTGATCGACGATCCGGCGATTGCGGCGTGGGCGCCGACAGGTACCGCAGTGGTCGGCAATATTCGCCTCGGCGTGGCCGATCTGCTGACGCGGCCCGCGCCGAAGACGCGCCCCTTGCCTGCACTACGCGCCGCATCACCGCGCGCAGAACCGTCTCCATTGATGTCGGTGGCGTTCGCGCTGCAGACCCTCGCCGAGGTGCGCCATGCGGACGACATTGTGGTCGAGGAAGCGCCGAGTTCGCGCCCGGTGATGCAGAACTATCTGCCGTTCACGCGCAGCGGCACCTTCTACACGATGGACAGCGGCGGTCTCGGTTATGGCATGCCGGCTGCTGTCGGCGTGGCATTGGCGAAGCCCGGCACGCGCGTGATCGGCCTGATCGGCGACGGCTCCAGCATGTATTCGATCCAGGCCATCTATAGCGCCGTGCAGATGAAATTGCCGATCACATTCGTGATCCTGAACAATTCCCGCTATGCCGCGTTGCAGGACTTTGCCCCGGAGTTTGGTTTTGGTCCGAGCGATCCGGTGCAAGGCACCGATCTGCCCGGACTCGATTTCGTGGCGCTTGCTGCAGGCATGGGTTGCCAGGGCACACGCGTGACCGACGCCGAACGCTTGCATGACGTGTTGCGCGACGCGTTGACGTCATCTGGACCGATGCTGGTCGAAGTCGTCGTGGCTTGACATCGAGCGAGCGCCGCGCCCGCATTCATAAAACTTTCCGCAGGAGACAACACGATGCAGAGTATTTCGATGCTGATCAACGGCGCAGCCGTGCAAGCGAGCAACGGCGCTACCTTCGAGCGCCGCAATCCGCTCGACGGCGAAGTCGCGACGCGTGCTCCCGCGGCGACGGTCGCCGACGCGGTAGCCGCCGCCGATGCCGCGGCAGCGGCATTTCCGGCATGGTCCGCGCTGGGGCCGAGCGAGCGCCGCGCGCTGCTGATGAAGGCGGCGCATGCGCTGGAAGCGCGCAGCGAGGCGTTCGCCGCGGTGATGGCAGCGGAGACGGGTGCGTCGGCAATGTGGGCGGGGTTCAATGTGCATCTCGCCGCCGGCGGATTGACGGAAGCGGCGGCGCTTACTACACAGATCGGCGGCGAGGTGATCCCGTCGGACGTGCCCGGCAGCCTCGCGATGGGCGTGCGTCAGCCGGCCGGCGTCGTGCTGGGCATCGCGCCGTGGAACGCACCGGTGATCCTCGCCGTGCGTGCGATCGCGTTGCCGCTCGCATGTGGCAATACAGTCGTGCTGAAGGGTTCGGAAATCTGCCCCGGCACACACGGACTGATTATCGAAGTGCTGCAGGAAGCGGGCTTGCCGAAGGGCGTGGTGAACTTCGTCACCAATGCGCCGGCCGATGCAGGCGCGGTCGTCGAGGCGCTGATCGCGCATCCGAAAGTCCGGCGTGTCAATTTCACGGGTTCCACGCATGTGGGCAAGATTATCGCGGCCACGTGCGCGCGCTATCTGAAGCCGTCGGTGTTGGAACTCGGCGGAAAAGCGCCGTTGATCGTGCTCGACGACGCGGATCTTGATGCAGCCGTCAACGCCGCTGCATTCGGCGCGTTCGCCAACTCGGGGCAAATCTGCATGTCGACGGAACGGATCATCGTCGACGAAAGGATCGCTGATCAGTTCGTTGCAAAGCTCGCGCAGAAAGCGCGCGGCCTGCCGCTCGGTGACCCACGTAAAGGGCCGGTGGTGTTGGGATCGGTCGTCGACATGAGCACGGTGGACCGCTGCAATGCACTGATCGATGATGCGTTAGCCAAAGGCGCCACGCTCGTCTGCGGGGGCAAGGCGGACAGCACCTTGATGCCCGCCACGCTGCTCGACCACGTCACACCTGCCATGCGTATCTATGGCGACGAATCGTTCGGGCCTGTGAAGGGCATCGTGCGCGTCAGCGGCGAAGACGAGGCCGTGGCCTGTGCGAACGACAACGAGTACGGGCTTTCGTCGGCGGTGTTCAGCCGCGATATCGCGCGGGGGATGAACGTCGCGCGGCGCATTGAATCGGGCATCTGTCACGTCAACGGGCCGACCGTTCACGACGAAGCGCAAATGCCGTTCGGTGGCGTGAAGGGCAGCGGCTTTGGACGCTTCG
Organism: Paraburkholderia nemoris; assembly: GCF_905221015.1. Classification (NCBI taxonomy): domain Bacteria; kingdom Pseudomonadati; phylum Pseudomonadota; class Betaproteobacteria; order Burkholderiales; family Burkholderiaceae; genus Paraburkholderia; species Paraburkholderia nemoris. The sequence continues at coordinate 229,462 of NZ_CAJNBO010000014.1, forward strand.
GTGGCCAGGCGGGGATTGCCGAGTTTACGGATTTGCGCTGGATTACGGTGCAGACCACGCCGCGTCATTACCCGTTCTGAAGGGCGGACTGCCGTTGTAGTCACTGCGTATCGCTGCGCGCCATTTCTTCGCAGCGATACGCAGTGTCGTGAAAGCCATGCATACATGTCATGGCTTTTGCGCGAAACGGCAATGTCAGAAGCCGTTCACTCGCTCACATACTGACTAAAAAACGTGACCTCAAAAGCGCGGCGCTCAGATCGCGCGCCCAAACCAGGAGACAGCTTCATGACCAGTTATGTACCGCCGGCCGGCTCGGCCAGTGCGGCAACCGGCGAGGCCAATGCGCCACTTGCCGGCCATCAGGCGGGAGTCGAGGAGGGGCGCTATACCGTCGATATCGGCCGTACGCTCGACGAAGGTCCTTACACCACGATGCAGAAGATCGTGGTGTTTCTCGCGGCCTTGTCGATTGTTCTGGACGGCTTCGATAGCCAGTTGATCGGCTTTGCGATTCCGGTGCTCATCAAGGAATGGGGCGTGACGCGCGCGGCTTTTGCGCCGGTGGTCGCGGCCGGCTTGATCGGCATGGGCATCGGCAGCGCGTGTGCCGGACTGCTGGCCGATCGCTTCGGCCGCCGTTGGGCGGTGATCGGCAGCGTGCTGGTGTTCGGCGCCGCCACCTGCGGCATCAGCTTCGCCCCGGACATCGTGACGATTGCCGTGCTGCGCTTTATCGCCGGACTCGGTATCGGCGGCGCGTTGCCGAGTTCGACGACCATGACCGCGGAGTTCACACCGGCTCGCCGCCGTACCTTGGCAGTCACCGCGACGATCGTCTGCGTGCCGCTCGGCGGCATGGTGGCGGGATTGTTCGCGCATGAGATTCTGCCGACGTACGGATGGCGCGGCTTGTTCATGATCGGCGGCGTGTTGCCTCTCGCGCTCGGCGTGTTGTTGCTCTTCACGTTGCCCGAGTCGCCGCGCTTTCTCGCCCGGCACCCGCAGCGCTGGCCGGAACTCAAACGCCTGCTTGGCCGGATGTCGCGTCCGGTGGCCAGCGGCTGCGTGTTTACCGACTCGCGCGAACAGGCTGTTGAAAAACACACGGGCTTTACCGCATTGTTCCGCGAGGGCCTGGCGCTCGATACGGTGGCGATCTGGTGCGCGTTCTGCCTATGCCTGCTGGCCGTCTATAGCGCCTTCAGCTGGCTGCCGACGATGCTCAGCACGCAGGGTTTGTCGGTGTCGGTCGCAGGGGCGGGACTCACCGCATACAACCTCGGCGGTGTGGTCGGCGCATTGGTGTGCGCAGTGGTGATCGCGCGTACCGGTTCGCGCTGGCCATTGATTCTCTGCAGCGCGGGTGGTGCGGCGAGCGCGTTGCTGCTGCTCGGTGTGAACATATCAGACCACACCGGTTTGCTGATTTTCGGTCTTGGCGTACACGGTATGTTTGTCAATGCGGTGCAGTCGACGATGTTTGCGTTGTGCGCTTATGTCTATCCGACCCGTGTGCGCGCAACCGGTACCGCATCGGCGCTCGCGTTCGGCCGGCTCGGCGCGATTGCCAGCGCGTTTGCGGGTGCGGTGGTGATTACGGCGGGCGGTGCATCGTCATACCTGTGGATGCTCGGGATCGCGATGGTGATCGTGATGGTCGCACTGATGGTGGTCAAACGTCATATTCCGAAGCCGGGCGGTTGAGGGACGCAATGTCCTGAATCGCGGCGATCCGGTGTGATACGCGGATCGCCGCAATCTGAAGCAGTCAATCTTTAGCGTATCGGACGGCTTGCTTAGCGGTCGGTATCGTCACGTCTGTCATTAGTATCGCTACATAAAAGCGCTGCGTACGAGTCGCATACGGATGGGTGTGCGCTCGCACAAAGCACTAGTCCAGGAGACTCGGAGATAATGAAATACAAACTCGCTTTGGGCAGCATGTTGCTCGGTATCAGTGCCTCGTCGTTCGCGCAGAGCAGCGTGACGTTGTACGGGATCATCGATACCGGCATCGAACTGGTGACGCATGCGAACGCGGCGGGCGATAGCGTCGTGCGCATGCCGGGCATTACCGGCGAATTTCCGTCGCGCTGGGGGATTCGCGGCAAGGAAGGATTGGGCGGCGGCTTGTCCGCGGTCTTCGTACTGGAAAGCGGCTTTAACACCAAAGCCGGCACGCTCAATCAGGGTGGCCGGATGTTTGGGCGGCAAGCCTTTGTGGGCCTCGAGAGTCCCTACGGTACGTTAACTTTCGGCCGCCAGTACACGATGACGTATTGGGCGATACTCGATTCCGATCTGCTCGGACCTGACATTTATGGCGGTACGGGATCGTTCGATCAGTACATGCCGAGCGCGCGCAGCGACAACACGATTGCGTATAAAGGCACGTTCTCGGGCTTCACGTTCGGTGCGACCTATTCGTTCGGCCGCGATTCAGCGGGTACAGGCAATTCGCCGGGTCAGGGCACCTGTGTGGGGTCGATTCCAGGCAGTTCGCAGGGTTGCCGCGAATGGTCGGCGATGTTGCGTTATGACATGAACGGCTACGGCGTGGCGGGGGCCTACGACGAACAGCGCGGCGGCCCGGGCGCGGCCGCGAATCTGTACGACGGCACGGCACCTTTTGCGCTGACACAATCCGGCGACAAGGACGTGCGAATGCAATTGAACGGCTACGGACACATCGGCCCGGTAAAGCTCGGGGCGGGTTGGCTTGGCCGTCACGTCGAGACGGTGTCCCCGGCGTTGCCGGATGTGCGCTCGAATCTGTACTACGTCACGGCAGCATATAACGTGACGCCTGCCTTCATCCTGGACGGTGGCGTGTACCGCATCATCAATCGCGCCGACGACACGCGCGGCACAATCGCTGCGCTACGCACCACGTATCTGTTGTCGAAGCGTTCCGCGGTTTACCTGCAGGGTGCGTATCTGTTCAATAGTCCGCATGCCGCTTATACGGTGAGCCAGGGTGGCGGAGGTACGACGCCGGCACCGGGCATCGGGCAACTCGGCGTGATGGCCGGTATTCGCCATTCGTTCTGAGCGACTAAAAAAAGGCCACGTCAGATAATCCGACGTGGCCGTTGCTGCTTTAGATCCCGCCGACGCACATGTACTTGATGACGACGTAATCGTCGATACCGTAGTGCGAGCCCTCGCGGCCAAGACCGGATTGCTTGACGCCACCGAACGGCGCGACTTCGTTCGAGATCAGGCCGGTGTTGATACCCACCATGCCGTATTCGAGCGCTTCAGCGACACGCCAGACGCGGCCAATATCGCGACTATAGAAGTACGACGCGAGCCCGAATTCCGTATCGTTAGCAAGGCGGATCACTTCTTCATCCGACGAGAAGCGGAACAGCGGCGCGAGCGGGCCGAAGGTTTCGTCGCGCGCGACCTTCATGGCTGGCGTCACATCCGCGAGCACGGTCGGCTCGAAGAAGCCATGACCGAGCGCATGGCGCTTACCGCCGGTGACGATGCGTGCGCCTTTGGCGAGGGCGTCTTCGATATGCGATTCGACCTTGAGCACGGCGGCTTCGTTGATCAGCGGACCTTGCGTGACGCCGTCTTCGGTGCCGCGGCCAACCTTGAGTTGTTCGACGGCGACGCGCAGTTTTTCGGCGAATGCGTCGTAGACTTTATCGTGCACGTAGAAGCGATTCGTGCAGACGCAGGTCTGGCCGCTATTGCGATATTTCGATGCGATGGCGCCTGCGACGGCCGCATCCAGATCCGCGTCTTCGAAGACGATGAACGGTGCATTGCCACCGAGTTCGAGCGACACTTTCTTGACCGTCGGCGCGCACTGCGCCATCAGCAGACGGCCGACCGGCGTCGAACCGGTGAACGACAATTTGCGCACGATCGGATTGCCGGTCATTTCCGCGCCGATGGCTTTCGGCTCACCGGTGACGACGTTGAACACACCGCGCGGCACACCGGCGCGTTCGGCCAGCACGGCGAGGGCGAGTGCGGAGAGCGGCGTGGCTTCGGCCGGTTTGACGATGATCGGGCAGCCGGCGGCGAGCGCCGGGCCGACTTTACGCGTGATCATCGCTGCCGGGAAATTCCACGGCGTGATGGCTGCGCAGACACCGATCGGTTCTTTCGTCACGACGATGCGTTTGTCGTTTGCCGGTGTGGGGATGGTGTCGCCGTTGACGCGTTTGCCTTCTTCGGCGAACCATTCCAGGAACGAGGCGGCGTAGAGGATTTCGCCTTTGGCTTCGGCGAGGGGTTTGCCTTGTTCGGTGGTGAGGATCGTTGCCAGATCGTCGGCGTTTTCCAGCATGAGGTCATGCCATTTACGCAGGATCGTGGCGCGTTGTTTGGCGGTGGTGGCTCGCCATGCTGGCCAGGCGGTGTTGGCCGTGTCGATTGCACGGCGGGTTTCTGTTGTGCCCATGCGGGGCACTGTGGCGATTGTTTCGCCTGTGGCGGGGTTTTTTACTTCGAACGTCGTGCTGTCTTCGGCGGATTGCCATTCGCCTGCTATGTAGGCTTTTGTTTTTAGGAGGGAGGGGTCTTTTAGGACTAGCGTCGGCATTTTTGGTTTGTTCCTTGGGGTTTTGAATTTAAGGTTTTTTGCCTGCGCGGCGCTTTTTTCCGTGTTCCTGGTTTTTGTGCCTTTCCTTGTTTTGTTAGTGGTCTATTAGCGTTGCCCCTGTGCGGGGCGGCACCTACTTTTCTTTGCCGCCGCAAAGAAAAGTAGGCAAAAGAAAGCGGCTAGAAGCCCCTGCTAAGCGGGTCCCGTGGTTTGCCAGGGGTAGTGGTGCATCTGGAATCTGTGTTCGTGCCGCTGCATAGGCTTGTGACAAGGGTGTCATACTTCCGGCGGCGCTGCGCGCGCCGAAGAGCCGTTCATGAAACCACTCGCTACGTTTTCGCACTCGCGCCACGCTCGCCACGGTGGCGCGGCGTGTATCACCGCTACCGCTTCGGCGCCTCGCCGAGGCGAAGCCGACGGCCCCACAAGACCCGAACGGAAGCCCGCGGTTTCCCCTGCAGACCCGTCCGCGACGCACGCAGTGCGGAGTGGGAGCTGATGACTCCTTTGTCACTAACGCGGAGTGTGCGAGAACACGGATTCCAGATGCACCACTACCCGCAGCAGACCACGGGCCCCGCTTAGCATTAGCGGTTTGAGCTGCTTTCTCTTGCTTACTTCTCTTTGCAGCCGGCAAAGAGAAGTAAGTGCCGCCCCGCACAGGGGCAACGCTAATAGACCACTAACAATTCAAGGAAAGGCACGAAAGCCAGAACAAGGAAAGGCACAAAAGTCAGAACACTGACAACCAAGCGCCCCAAAGGCAAAAAAAGCAAAGCCCACGCGGCACGCGTCCACACACCCCGCGCGCCGCGCAGGCAAAAAAACCATCAAACAGCTACAGCAACACTCTCCTTAAGCACCGCTTCAAGAATCCCCATAGCCTCATCAAAAACGGAGTCTTGAATAGTGAGCGGGAACAGGAACCGAACAACGTTCGAATAAACACCACAAACCAGCAGCAACAACCCGCGCTCAAGCGCCCGAGCCTGCACCCGCTTGGTAAACTCCGCATCCGGCTCCGTGCCACCTGCCTTGCAGAACTCAACAGCAACCATCCCGCCCGGCCCACGCACATCGGCGATCTGCGGAACTTCGCTCTGCAGCGCGATCAGCTTCGCCTTGACACGATCACCCAAAACCGTAGCCCGCTCGCAGAGCTTCTCTTCATCGATGATATCGAGCACGGCATGCGCGGAAGCAACCGCCAGCGGGTTGCCCGCGTACGTGCCACCCAGACCGCCAGGCGCTGCCGCATCCATCAAATCAGCACGCCCAACCACGCCCGACAACGGCATGCCGCCCGCCAGGCTCTTGGCCATCGTCATCAGATCAGGCACCACGTCATAGTGATGCATCGCGAACAACTTGCCGGTACGGGCAAAACCCGTCTGCACTTCGTCGGCAATCAGCAAGATGCCATGCTCGTTGCACAGCTTGCGCAGCGCGCGCACGAACTCGGCCGGCGCCGGGTAGAAACCGCCTTCGCCCTGAACCGGTTCGAAAATAATCGCCGCGACGCGCTTCGGATCGATGTCGGCCTTGAACAGAAACTCGATTGCCTTCAGCGAATCGGCCGTCGTCACGCCGTGCAGCGGATTCGGGAACGGGGCGTGGAACACGTCTGCCGGGAACGGACCAAAGCCGATCTTGTACGGCGCAACCTTGCCGGTCAGCGCCATGCCCATCATCGTGCGGCCATGGAAACCGCCGGTGAACGCAATCACGCCCGGACGGCCGGTCGCGGCACGCGCAATCTTGATCGCGTTTTCAACGGCTTCGGCGCCCGTCGTGAAGAACGCGGTTTTCTTCGGATAGTCGCCCGGTGCGCGCGCGTTGATCTTCTCAGCCAGTTCGACGTACGACGCGTACGGCACGATCTGATACGCGGTGTGCGTGAAATGATCGAGCTGGTCGCGGATCGCGGCCAGAATCTTCGGGTGACGGTGGCCGGTGTTGCACACCGCAATGCCCGCGGCAAAATCGATGAAACGGCGGCCTTCGACGTCCCACAGCTCAGCGTTCTCCGCGCGCTCGGCGTAGAAATCGCACATCACGCCGACGCCACGGGGCGTGGCGGCGTCTTTGCGGCTCTTCAGGTCAGCATTCTTCATGGTTATCTCCTTCGCTCCTCGGTTTTTGCGGGGGTGCCGCCAACGGACGCCGCACGCTCAGCGCAGCACATGCAGCGACTATAATGAGATTTGGCTCTTAACTTCAGAGCCATTTCAATAAAAATGTAGGAGCCAATCATGCGCGCGAGCGTTTTGTCCGACTGGCTGGCGCAGCGCCTTGACCGTGGCAACGGCCAGCCGATCTATCGTCAGCTGCATCGACTGTTGCAGCAGGCGATTCTGTCGCGTGAATTGCCGGCGGGCAGTAGGGTGCCGTCGTCGCGTCTATTAGCGCAGGAATTGGGCATCGGCCGCAATACCGTCACGCAGGTGTACGAGCAGTTGGTGCTCGAAGGCTATGTGAATTCGGCAACCGGCCGCGGCACGTTCGTCGCCGAAAGCGCGCCGGACGAGATCGTCGGCGTGCCCGATGCCGAGGCGTTGGCCGCGCCGCTCGAGTCGTTGCCTTTGCCGCTGCCTTTGCAGGGCAGCCGCGCGTTGTCGACGCGTGGCACGAGGCTCATTTCGGGGGCAGGTGTCTCGAAGCGGCAATGGGGCGCGTTCATGCCCGGCGTGCCGGATGTCACGAAGTTTCCCGCGCGCGTGTGGAGCCGCCTGCACAACAAGTATTGGCGCCGGCCGCGCCCGGACCTACTGACCTACGCGCCGGGCGGGGGGCTGGCTTCTTTGCGGCACGCGTTGGCGGACTACTTGCGGACGTCGCGCTCGGTGCGTTGTACGCCCGAGCAGATCATCGTCACGACTGGGATCCACCAGTCGGTCGACCTGGCGGTGCGCCTGCTATCCGATCCGGGCGACGTGATCTGGACCGAAGACCCTTGCTATTGGGGCGTGCGCAGTGTGCTGCACGTGTCCGGTCTGCAATCGCGTCCGATCGCCGTCGACGAAGAAGGCATCAATCCCTCCGCCGACGATCTCGCGCAGCCGCCGAAGCTGATGCTTGTCACCCCCTCGCATCAATATCCGCTGGGTATGGTGATGAGCCTCGCGCGGCGCCGCATGTTGCTCGAGTACGCGCGGCAGAATCAGTGCTGGATCATCGAGGACGACTACGACAGTGAATACCGTTACGGCAGCCGGCCGCTTGCATCGTTGCAAGGTCTGGATAGGTCTGGGCAGGTGATTTACGTGGGCAGCTTCGGCAAGACGCTGTTTCCGGGCTTGCGCATCGGCTACCTGGTCGTGCCCGAAGCGCTGGCGGAGAGCTTTGCGACCGCGAGCGCGGAGTTGTATCGGGAAGGGCAGTTGCTGCAGCAGGCGATGCTCGCGGAGTTCATCGCGGAAGGGCATTTCACGTCGCATATCCGCAAGATGCGCACGCTCTACGGGCAGCGTCGCCAGACCCTGCTGGACGCCGCTGCGCACCGTTATGGCGACGCGCTGCCGGCCGTGGGTGGCGATGCTGGTTTGCATCTGGTGATGCAATTGCCCGAGGGCAGCGACGACCGCGCGGTGGCTGCTGCTGCGCTGGCGCGCAATATCGTGGTACGGCCGTTGTCGGGGTATTACGCGCAGCCGGCGCTGGCGCCGTCGGGTCTGCTGATCGGCTATGCGTGTGTGCCGGACGAGGAGATCGCGCCGGCGTTCAATACGTTGGCTGAGGCGATTGATGCAACGCTTGTCCAGTTCGCATGAGCGGGGTGTTTTACGGCCTCAAATCCGAATCAACACAGCCCCCAGCGTAACGAGCGCGCAGGCCACGATCCGCCGCGTGGTCAGCTTCTCCTGCATGAACAGCCAGCCGATCAGCACCGCGAAAATCGAACTGAGCTCGCGTAGCGCCGAGACCATCGCAATTGGCAGATAGCGGTAGGCCTCGATGATCAGGCAATAAGCGGTGAGTGCGAGCACACCGGACGCGATGCCCTTGAGCACCACCGTGCGGCCGATGAACAACCCCTTCGCGCCGCCGCGCCAATGCCATGCAAGCAGGAACTGCGGGATATTCCAGATCAGATAGACCCACATGATGTAGCTCAGACCATTGGCCGCCACGCGTGCGCCGATTCCGTCGACGACCGAATACGTGGCGATGAAGAAGCCCGTCAGCAGCGCGAATGGCACACTTTCGCCGGAAAAACGCATGCCGCGGCGGAACGCGAGTGAGACGATGCCGAGCGACACCAGCGCTACGCCGATGGCCGCCAACGGCTTGAGCGATTCATGCGCGAAGACCAGCGCGCCGACGAATACGAGCATCGGCGAAAGACCGCGCGCAATCGGATAGATTTGCCCGAAATCACCGCTCTTATAAGCGCGGATCAATGCCAGCAGGTAGCCGAATTCGAGTACGACCGACGCGAAGATATAAGGCCACGCCTCAGGTGCGGGCAAAGGCAGCACGATCACGCCGACCGCGCTGACAGCGACATACGGAATCGCCATCATGCCGAGCAGCCATACGCGGTCTTCGGATAGATGCAAAAACGCGTTCCAGGTAGCGTGAAGCAGCGCGGAGAGCAGCACCAGCAAGACGACAAAGGTGTCCATCGGAAACCAGTGAGAGGGGAAAGAAGGCCAGGGGACCGGCTGCAAGCACGTGATTATTCCAGCAGAACGCGGGAATGGCGGGGTGGACGACTAAAGTGAAGGGGCTTTCTGTGGCGAAAACGGGAAATTTGTGGCGTCAGGGGCTCGACGCTCACCCTTGGCGCAGCGCTTTTACTCCGGCGCACTTACACATCGGCACACCGTATCGAAGCGACCTGAATGAGGGTTGGCGAAGCGCGTCTCGCCAACCCCCTGGCATTCAGGAATCGTGAAGCGGTCACGTCACGCGTTCGCGCAGCCACGCGGACGCCAGATCGATCACTGTCACGACCACGATCACCATGATCATCACCGCGGCCGTCTGCGCATAATTGAACGAGCGGATCGCCTCGTACAGCACCACGCCGATCCCGCCCGCGCCGACCATGCCGACCACCATCGCCGAGCGCACGTTCGATTCGAAGCGATATAGCGCGTACGAGATCCACAACGGCAGCACTTGCGGCAGCACGCCGTAAATGATTTCGTCGAGACTGGTCGCGCCGGTAGCGCGCACGCCTTCGGCCGGACGCGGATCGATTGCCTCGACCGCTTCGGCGAAGAGCTTGGCGAGCACGCCGGTGGTATGCACCCACAACGCCAGCACGCCGGCGAACGGACCGAGTCCCACGGCCACGATGAACAGCATCGCGAAGACCATTTCATTGATCGCGCGGCACGCGTCCATCATGCGGCGCATCGGCTGCACGACCCACATCGGCGCCATGTTGTGCGCGGACATCAGCCCACACGGCACAGCGCACACTAGCGAGAGGGCCGTGCCCCACACCGCCACCGACAGCGTCACATACATCTCGTGCAGATAGCTGCGCCATTCGGTGAAGTCCGGTGGGAAGAAGTCCTTGGCGAACTGGCCCATGTTGCCGGAGTCGGAGAGCAGGTCGAGCGGCCGCATATCGGCACCGTGCCAGGCGCCACCCAACACGGCGAGCACGGCGATCCAACCGATAAGCGACAGCCAACTGCGCTTGCCCGCAGCGGGAGTAGCGCGCGTCGCCTGCGCGGCGAGCGCTTCGCTCGCACGCGTGGGCGACGTGATCAGATCAACGGTGTTCATTGCTTGGCTACGGCGGTGTTGAGTGCGCTCAGCTTGGCGTCGAGTGCGGCCAGTTGGGTCTTGCGGTCGTCGTCGGAAAGATGCGTGTCGCTCTCGATCTTCTGCTTCTGCTGGAACAGCGCGACCTGGCGAATCGGCAGCAACTGCTCATCCGACGATGCCGCGAAGCCGGCGTAACCTGTGATGGCGGCCATCACCTGTTTTTCACGCGGATCGGTCTTGCCGTAGTTCACGAAGAAGTTGCGGATCTTGTCCTTGGTGGCTTGCGGCAGATCCTTGCGCCATACGAGCGGATCCGACGGAATCAGCGGCGACGTCCACAACACGCGCACTTGCGCAAACTTGTCCGGATGCTGCTTCTTCAGCGTGTCGAGCATCTCGGTGTTGTTGGTCGCGATGTCGATCTTGTTGTTCACCACAGCCAGCAGATTCGCTTCGTGGCTCGACGGCAGCACGGCCTTGAACGAGGTGTTGACCGGCGTGTTGTGCTGGGCGAACAGGTAATAGCCGGGGATCAGCGTGCCCGAGGTGGAGTTCGGATCGCCGAAACCGAGCGTGACGTCCTTGGTGTTCTTAAACACGTCGTCGAGCGTCTTGAAGCGGCTGTTCACGTTGGTGATCAGCACCGACTTGTAACCGGCGTCGCCGTTCAGATACAGGACTTTCGCGAACACTTCGCCTTGCGAGCGATCCACCGCTTCGATCGCCGACGCATTGCCGAAATAACCGACCTGTACCTTGTTAAAGCGCATGCCTTCGATGATGCCGGCGTAGTCGGTCGCGAAGAACGCTTTGACGTTCAGGCCGGTTTGCTTGTTCATGTCATCGATCAGCGGCTCCCAGCGCTGTTTCAGCACGGAGGACGAATCGGTCGAGATGATGCCGAGATTGATGTCCTCGGCTTGTGCGGTGGCGACGCAGGCGAATGCGGCTGCGCCGACGGTCAGCGTAATCAATGAACGTAGGAATTTCATCGCTTTGAGGTCCGGTTGAGTGAACAGAATGAGTAGGCGCGCTCAGTTCGAGTGCGCCGGATTGAGGGCGAATGCATAACGCCTCGAGGTGGATTCGCTGTCTTGCGCCGGTGCGTTGCTGTCCGCCTGATTGACCGCGCCATCCGCGGTGGCCTCTTCGAGCAGTTCACGGGCGTCGTCGCCGTAGAGTTTCTTGAGCAGGGCAGGACTCAGCGCGGCGGAGGGGCCGTCGTAGACCACCTTGCCGCGACGCAGCGCAACGGTGCGCGGGCAGTACTGCATCGCAATGTCGACCTGATGCAACGACACCAGCACCGTCAGTTGATGGTCGACGTTGAGCGTGCGCAGCATTTCCATCACGCGGCGCGACGATTCGGGATCGAGCGAGGCGATCGGTTCGTCGGCGAGTACGATGCGCGCGCGTTGCACCAGCGCGCGCGCCAATGCCGCGCGTTGCTGCTGGCCGCCGGAGAGGTTGGCGGCGCGTTCGCGTGCATGGTCGCCGATGCCGACTTCATTGAGCGCGGCCATCGACAACGCCCGCTCCGAAGCCGGAAAGCGCCCGCTCAAACGGCGCCACAAAGGCAGCCGCGCGAGCGCGCCGATCAGCACGTTGCTCTCCACGGAAAGCCGGTTCACCAGATTGAATTGCTGGAACACGAAGCCGATATCGCGGCGAATGCTGCGCACTTCGCGCACAATGCGACCGTTCTGCTGAATCGGCCGGCCGAGAATCGCGATCTGCGACGGTTGCGCATCCGAGGCCGTGAAGCCCGCGATATGCCGCAGCAGTGTCGACTTGCCCGAACCCGATGCGCCAATCAACGCAACCATTTCGCCCGGCTCGACGCGCAGATCGATTTCGTCCAGCGCCTTGCGGCCGTTGCCGAACGTTTTGCTCAGCCGTTCGATACGAATTGCTTCCCGAATTGCTTCCATGAGTACCCCTTCATGCATCCGGCCATTGCCGGCATGTGTGGGGCTCATTCTAGGAAGCGTCTGTGACGGTTGAGTGAAGGCATCGCAACGTCTAGACGACTATATCTATATGTGTCTTTTTTGAGTCGCCAGGAAGGCAGACAGAAGTCATTCGTTCGAATAGAAAATGACATCCGCATGACATGATTTGCATTGGGCGGCGCGGGCTGCGCATGATCACTCGCGGCCAGGCTATATTGCGTCATTCGATGTGCCGTCCCCAATAACCTTGCAGTTCCTTTTCGACGTCGTCATGCAGCCTTTGAGCTTTCTGCCCGACAGTTTTGCGGAGTACGAAGATCTCAAGACGATCCTCGACCAGGGCAGCGCCAGCTTCGAGATCCGCACGGTCTGCGAGACGACGGTGCGGGGCCGGCACTTCGCCGTGCACACCGCGAGCATCGGTTCAACCGATCCGCTCGCGCCGGCAATCGGGTTTTTTGGCGGCATTCACGGACTCGAACGGATTGGCTCGCAACTCGTGCTCGACTACATGCGCGCGCTGCTCGCCCGGCTGGAATGGGACGAACTGCTGGTGCGGCAGTTGCAATCGATTCGTCTGATCTTTATGCCGATCGTCAATCCGGGCGGCATGTGGGCGGCCACGCGGGCCAATCCCAATGGAGTCGATCTGATGCGCAATGCGCCGCAGAACGCTGACGAACGCGTGCCGCTGCTCGCCGGCGGTCAGCGGGTGGGCGCGTGGCTGCCGTGGTATCGCGGCCGGCAAGGCGAGCCGATGGAGCCCGAGGCCGCGGCGCTCCTGCGGGTGGTCGAAACCGACATGGCCGCGCGGCCTCTCAGCATTGCGCTCGACTGCCACTCGGGGTACGGCTGGCGCGACAGCATCTGGTTTCCCTATGCGCGCACGCGCAAGCTGATGCCGCATCTGCCGGAAATGTACGTGCTGAAAACCATGTTCGAGCGCGCGCATCCGCATCATGGCTACGCGTTCGAACCGCAGAGCCACCAGTATCTGTTGCACGGCGACTTGTGGGACTTCGCGTACGACCGTACGCCGCCGCCCAACGTCTTCCTGCCGATGACGCTCGAACTCGGTTCGTGGCTGTGGATCAAGAAGAATCCGCGCCAACTGTTTTCGCGCCAAGGCATGTTCAATCCGGTCAAGGCGCATCGCACCGCGCGCGTGCTGCGGCGTCATGCGAATCTGCTGGATTTTCTCGCGCGCGCAGCGTTCTCATCGCAACGCTGGCTGCCGCAAGGCAATCGCCGCGAGGAACTGCTGCAAAGCGCGATCGATCACTGGACCACGCCGGAAGCGCCATGAGCACGTGGATTCTTTTGCGTGGACTGACGCGCGAAACACGCCACTGGGGTCGTTTGCCGGGCTTGCTGCGCGAGGTGACCGGCACGGATCGCCTGTTGCTGCTCGATCTGCCCGGCAATGGCGAGTTCGTGCACTTGCGCGCACCGGCCACGGTCGAGGATATGGTGGGCTTCGTGCGGATTGCTGCATTGCAAACGGGTGCGGCAGGTCCCTACCGCGTGCTGGCGATGTCGCTCGGCGGCATGGTGGCGACCGACTGGGCGCAACGGCATCCCGGCGAGATTGAGCGGCTCGTGTTGATCAATACCAGCATGCGGCCGTTCAGCCGTATGCACGAGCGCTTGCGTCCATCGGCATGGCCGGGCCTGCTGGGCGTCGCAGCACACTGGCGCGATGCGCCGCGCGCGGAAAGCGGCATTCATCGGCTGACGTGCAACAACGTCGAAACGCTGGGCGCCGATCTCGATGCATGGAGCGAAATTCGCCGCAGCGCGCCAGTGAGCCGCGGCAATGCGTTACGGCAGCTTTGGGCCGCCGCGCGCTTTAGTGCGGCGGCGGCGAAACCGCATTGCCCGTTGCTGATTCTCTCTTCGCGCGCCGATAAGCTGGTCAACCCGGTGTGTTCGGCCAAGCTCGCGGCAGCGTGGGGCGCAACGCATTGTAAGCATCAATGGGCCGGTCATGACCTGCCGCACGATGATCCGGCCTGGACTAGCGAACAGGTTCAGGCATGGCTGAAGCAGGAGGCTGGCGAGTTGAAGGCCGCGCTTTAAACAGAGGCGGCACGTTCTCCGGCAGCGGGTATAACCTAAGTGAGCTCGCGCATCGATTTCCGGGTGGCAGGCGCATAATCCTCGTTCAGACGATGCATGCGAATCAAGCGATACTCGCTATTGCCGCCCGCCGGGGGAGTTGATCATGCAAGCAAAGAATGAAGAAGCCGTCACGCACCTGCTGAACGATGTCTTTGAATTTGCGCGTGGACGATTGCCGGAGCCAACCTTCAAAGTCGTCGAGCCTTTCCTGCGGCACTACTACGATTTCGTCGACGCCGACGACCTTCAAAGCCGCTCCATCGCCGATCTTTACGGCGCCGCGCTGGCCCACTGGCAAACCGCGCAGCGCTTCGTACCAGGCAGCGAACGGCTGCGCGTGTACAACCCGATACTCGAACAGCATGGCTGGCATTCCGATCACACGGTGATCGAGATCGTCAACGACGACATGCCGTTTCTGGTCGATTCCGTATCGATGGCGGTCAACCGCCTCGGGCTCGCACTCCATTCAGTTGTGCATCCGGTGTTCCGCATCTGGCGCGGACCGGACGGCAGCATTGTGCGCGTGGGTCAGGGCGCTGAAGATGCCGCCGATACGCGCTCACAGCTTGCTTCGTTCATTCACTTCGAGGTCGACCGTTGCGGCGACGCAGCGAAACTCGACGCATTGCGTGACGAGATCGCGAGAGTGCTGCGCGACGTGCGCGCCGCAGTGGAGGATTGGCCGAAGATCGTCGAACTCGCGCGTGTTACCGTCAAAGGCATGAAGGCCGGCGAGGCGGGGCCCGAAGGGATGGAGGCCCGCGCGTTCCTCGAATGGATGGTGGCCGATCATTTCACGTTTCTTGGCCAGCGCGACTATGAATTGGTGCAGCACGATATCGGCTTTGGCCTGCGTGCGGTACCGGGCTCAGGTCTCGGCATTCTGCGCGACGAGTTGCGTCCCGCGGGCGCAGCGGAAGTCACGCCATTGCCACCGGCGGCGGCCGATATCATTTCCGGCTCGTCGCCTATTTTCCTGACCAAGGCCAACTCGCGTGCGACGGTGCATCGGCCGGGCTACCTGGATTACGTCGGCATCAAGCTGACTGGCGCGGACGGCAAGGTGACCGGCGAGCGCCGGTTTATCGGCCTGTATACGTCCACCGCGTACCTGGTGTCGGCCGCGGAGATTCCGATCGTACGGCGCAAATGCGCGAACATCGTACGGCGGGCCGGTTTCCTGCCCAAGGGCCACCTGGCCAAATCACTGGTGACGGTGCTCGAAACCTATCCACGTGACGAACTGTTTCAGGCCGACGAAGACCAGCTCTACGATATCGCGCTGGGTGTGCTGCGTTTGCAGGAGCATCAGCGCACGCGGATGTTCGTGCGGCGCGACCGTTTCGATCGCTTCGTGTCGTGTCTCGTGTTCGTGCCGCGTGACAAGTACAACACCGATCTGCGGCAGCGCATCGCCAATCTGCTGACCGATGCGTTCAACGGGGAAAGTGTCGAATTCACGCCCTTGTTGTCGGAGTCGACACTCGCGCGCATTCACTTCGTAGTGCATGCGAAGCCCGGGGGCATGCCCCATGTCGATACGCGCGAGCTCGAAGCGCGGCTCGTGCACGTCACGCGCCGCTGGCAGGACGATCTCGCCGACGCGTTGCTTGATGCATTCGGCGAAGAGCAGGGCAACCGTCTCCTGCAACACTATGCGGATTCGTTTCCTCCCGGCTATCGCGACGACTATCCGGCCCGTACCGCGGTGCGCGACATCGAGCTGATCGAACGCGTGCAGGGCAGCGAACGGCTCGCCATGAACCTGTACCGCCCGATCGAATCGGGGCCGCGCGCGTTCCGTTTCAAGGTTTATCGTGCGGGCTTGCCCATTGCGTTGTCGCGCAGCTTGCCGATGCTCGAACATCTCGGCGTGCGTGTCGATGAAGAGCGGCCTTATCTGATCGAAGCACTCGACGCCACGCCTGCCTGGATTCACGATTTCGGCCTTGAACTCGCGGACGATGCGGAGTTCGATATCGAACGGGTGAAGGATCTCTTCGAAGATGCGTTCGAACAGGTGTGGACCGGCGGAATCGAAAGCGATGATTTCAACCGCCTGGTGTTGCGCGCGCAACTGAGTGCGCGCGAGGTGACGATTCTGCGTGCTTACGCCAAGTACCTGAGGCAAGTGGGGTCGACGTTCAGCGATGCCTATATCGAACGCGCGGTCACCGGCAATCCGGCGATTGCCCGGATGCTGGTCGAGTTGTTCATTGCACGTTTCGATCCGGTGCTTGGTGATACGCGCGAGGCCCGCGTCGATAGCTTGCTGAAGACGATCGACAGCGCGCTCGATCAGGTGCCGAATCTCGATGAGGATCGGATACTCCGGCAATTCCTCGGCGTCATCAAGGCCACGCAGCGTACGAACTACTATCGCTTCGACGCTGACGGCCATCCGAAACCGTATCTGTCGTTCAAATTCAATCCCGCCCAGGTGCCGGGTTTGCCTGAACCGAAACCGATGTTCGAAATCTGGGTGTACTCGCCGCGTGTGGAAGGCGTGCATTTGCGCGGCGGCCGGGTTGCGCGCGGCGGTCTGCGCTGGTCGGATCGGCGCGAGGACTTCCGCACCGAAGTCCTCGGCCTGATGAAGGCGCAGATGGTCAAGAACGTCGTGATCGTGCCGGTCGGCTCAAAAGGCGGTTTCGTCGTGAAGAATCCGCCGCCGCAGACCGAACGCGACGCGTGGATGCGTGAAGGCATCGCCTGCTATCAGACGTTCTTGCGCGGCCTGCTCGATCTGACCGACAACCTCACGGGTACGACGGTGGTGCCGCCGCCCGATGTGGTGCGCCATGACCCCGACGATCCCTATCTGGTCGTCGCCGCCGACAAGGGCACCGCTACCTTCTCCGACTACGCGAACGCGATCTCCCAGGAATACGGTTTCTGGCTCGACGACGCCTTTGCATCGGGCGGTTCGGTCGGTTATGACCACAAGAAAATGGCGATCACGGCGCGCGGCGCATGGGAGTCGGTCAAACGGCACTTCCGTGAAATGGGCGTCGATACGCAAGCAACCGACTTCACGGTGGTCGGCGTCGGCGATATGTCGGGCGATGTATTCGGCAATGGCATGCTGCTGTCGCCGCATATCAAGCTGGTCGCCGCGTTCGATCATCGGCATATCTTTCTCGATCCGAATCCCGATCCGGCGGTAAGCCTCGCCGAACGCGGGCGGCTTTTCGGGCTTGATCGATCGAGTTGGGCCGACTACGACCCGTCGCTGATCTCGGCAGGGGGCGGCGTGTTTCCGCGCACCGCCAAGACGATTCCATTGTCTCCGGCCGTGCAGTCGGTGCTTGGCATCAGCGCGCCGGCGCTCGCGCCCGCTGAATTGATGCGCGCGATTCTGCAGGCGCCTGTCGATCTCCTCTACAACGGTGGCATCGGCACCTATGTGAAGGCAAGCCGCGAAACGCATCTGCAGGTGGGCGACCGCGCCAACGACGCGATCCGTGTCAACGGCGCCGATCTGCACTGCAAGGTCGTCGCTGAAGGGGGCAATCTCGGTCTCACGCAACTCGGGCGTATCGAGTTCGCGCAACGAGGCGGCCGCATCAATACCGATGCCATCGACAACTCCGCCGGGGTCGACTGTTCGGACCACGAGGTCAACATCAAGATTCTGCTGGGCCTGGTTGTCTCCGATGGCGAAATGACCGAGAAACAGCGCAATGCACTGCTCGCGGAAATGACCGATGAAGTCGGCTTGCTCGTCTTGCAGGACAACTATTACCAGACCCAGGCGCTTTCGATTGCGGGTCGCTACGGCGTCGAGTTGCTCGATGCCGAAGCGCGCTTGATGCGTTATCTCGAACGCGCGGGCCGTCTGAATCGTGTGATCGAGTTCTTGCCGACCGATGAAGAAGTCGCCGAGCGCCAGGCCGCGAAACAAGGGCTGACCACGCCCGAACGCGCGGTGCTGCTTGCCTATAGCAAGATGTGGCTCTACGACGCACTGCTCGAATCATCGATGCCGGAAGACCCGCTCGTCAGCGACATGCTGATCGAGTACTTTCCGAAACCATTGCGGCAGCGCTTTAGCGAGCCGATGCAACGTCACCCGTTGCGGCGTGAAATCCTTGCGACGCATTTGACCAATGCGTTGGTGAATCGCGTGGGCTGCGAGTTCGTGCATCGACTGATGGAAGAGACCGATGCGCAGCCTGGCGACATCGTGCGGGCCTGCATCATGGCGCGTGACGTGTTCGATCTCGACGACGTATGGCGCAGTATCGATGCGCTGGATAATCGTGTCGCCGACGATGTGCAGGCGCGCATGTTCGTCGAAGTGGCGCGGCTCGTCGAACGCTCGGCGCTGTGGTTCCTGCGGCAGTTGCAATCGGGAGCGGTTAGCGGCGGTGATGTCGCCGGCCTGCTCGCACGCTGCCGCGACGCGGCGCAACGGCTTGCGCCGCAATGGCCCGCGCTGTTGCCGAGCGCCGATCTCGAAGCACTGTCTGAGCGGCAACGCGTGCTTGTGGACGCCGGTGTCGATAGCGAACTGGCGGTGCGGATCGCCAGCGGGGAGATATCGGCGGCCTTGCTCGACATCGCCGAGGTGGCATCGACCTGCGGGCGCAGTCTCGAACTCGTGGCGGGCGTCTACTTCGCGCTCGGCACGCTGCTGAACTACGGCTGGATCAGCGAGCGCGCGGCCGCGCTGCCGGCGCCCACGCACTGGGACATGCTGGCGCGCGCCACGGCACTGGCGGAACTCGCACGCCTGAAACGCGCGCTGACCACGAGCGCGCTGGCCGGCGCCGACGAGGCATCCACGCAGGACGCATTGGTTCAGGCATGGCGCGAGAAGCGCACTGCGCAACTCGAGCGTTATGCACGCCTGCTTGCCGACCTGCGGGCCACGGGCGGCGCAAGCCTGTCGATGCTGCTGGTGATCGTGCGGGAGATGGCCGCGCTCGAAAGGGCATAGCACGACGGAGCGCGAGAGCGGGCAGATGTGCTGCATACGTCACAGAATCCGGCGCGGAACAGCGCCGGGGTTGGACGCATGCCGCTTGGCATGTCCATAATACGAACTATTGCCAACCGAAAGCGCTCTGCAAACTCACCGACCCTCTCCACGACGATGAAAGAAGAATCGCCGAAAGCCATTTTCTATGCGCTTGCCGCCAACCTCGGCATCGCTATCTGCAAGTTCGCTGCTGCCGCGTTCACCGGTTCCGGCTCGATGTTCGCCGAAGCCATTCACTCGACCGCCGACTGCGGTAACCAGTTGTTGCTGCTATTCGGCTTGCGCGAAGCACGCAAGCCGGCGAGCCCCTTGCATCCTATGGGCGGCGGCCGCGAGATCAATTTCTATTCGCTGCTGGTGGCATTGCTACTGTTTTTTGTGGGCGGCGCGTTTTCGGTGTACGAAGGCGTGCATCGTCTATTCGCGCGCGAGCCTTTGCAGTATGCGTATGTGGCGCTCGTCGTACTAGGTGTTTCGGTGGTGCTCGAAACGCTTTCGTTGTGGGGCGCGGTGAAGGAGATTCGCAAGTCGCATCCCGACAAACACCTGTGGCGCTGGTTTCGCGAAACGCGCGAGTCCGAACTGCTGGTCGTGGCCGGCGAGGACATTGCCGCATTGGCGGGTCTTGCGATCGCCTTTGTCGCCGTGTTGCTGACGATGGTGACCGGCAATCCCGTCTATGACGCACTGGGTTCCATCGGCGTCGGTGTGTTGCTGATGGTGATTGCGTGGCTGGTGGCGCGCGAGGTGAAGTCGATGATCGTCGGCGAATCGGCGAGCCCGGAAGTGCGCCGCGCGATCGAGACGCATCTGCGCGGCCGCTCCGAGATTCGCAGCATCATCAACATGATTACGCTGCAATGGGGCCGCCACGTGGTGGTGGCGGTGCAGGCGGAAATGATCGATTACGCGAGCGGCCGCGCGATGGTCGACGCGATCAACGTGATCGAAGCGGACTTGCAGGAGGCGTTTCCGCAAGTGCGCTGGGTGTTTTTTGAACCGGACGTGCCGCGGGTTTGATGCGTTGTCCCGGTCGCTTGGTACATTCAGTTCGCCGAGGGGCCAGCGGATTGCGCGTTAGTGTCTCCGCTTGGGAAGACCCATACTTTCGCGCCCGCTGGCCGGTGCATTGACCGCTTATTTGAAACCGGTCACCGCATGGGGCACGTACAGCTCTTCCAATTGACGGATCTCGTCCGCGCTCAGATTCAACGTCAGTGCTGCGACCGCATCGTCGAGATGATGCAGCTTGGTCGCACCGACGATAGGCGCGGTGATCGGCTTCTTCTGCAAGACCCAGGCTAGCGCGACTTGCGCACGCGGCACACCGCGTTCTTTCGCAATCTGGCTGACGCGCTCCACGATCCGGCGATCCGCGTCCTCGGTATGAGCGTACAGCGTGCGGCCGAATTCGTCGGTCTCGGAGCGTGCGCTTTCCGTGTTCCAGTCGCGCGTCAGGCGTCCGCGCGCCAGCGGGCTCCATGGAATGACGCCGATGCCTTCGCTTTCGCACAGCGGCAGCATCTCCCGCTCTTCCTCGCGATAGAGCAGATTCACGTAGTTCTGCATCGTCACGAAGCGCGTCCAGCCATGGCGTTCAGCCACGTGCAATGCCTTGGCGAACTGCCACGCATACATCGACGACGCACCGATATAGCGCGCCTTGCCCGCCTTCACCACGTCGTGCAGGGCCTCCATGGTTTCTTCGATCGGCGTGTCGTAGTCCCAGCGGTGGATCTGATACAGATCGACGTAATCCGTACCGAGGCGCCTCAGGCTGTTGTCGATTTCCGCCATGATCGCCTTGCGCGACAGACCCGCACCGTTCGGGCCCGGATGCATGCGGCTATTCACCTTGGTGGCCAGCACGATCTCGTCGCGTTTCGCAAAGTCCTTCAATGCGCGGCCGACGATTTCCTCGCTGGTGCCGTCCGAGTAAACGTTGGCGGTATCGAAGAAATTGATGCCGTGGTCGAGCGCCTGCTTGATAAAGGGGCGCGCCGCTTCATCGTCGAGCGACCAGGGGTGGGTGCCGCGAGCGGGCACGCCGTAACTCATGCAGCCGAGACAAAGACGCGATACATCGAGGCCGGTGCGGCCCAGTTTCACATAGTCCATCGAGGTGCTCCTGTGTTGAAGTGCACAAACGCGGTGCGTACTGACGACCTCCCATTATAGGAATGGACGCGTTGACGTGCTGAAGGGCTGACGGGCCAACCTAACGCGCGGGTCGGAGGAGTTCAGTCGCGGTGGGTGAATTGCTGCAATACGTAGTGGAAAATAATTTCTTCGCATCTATACTTCTTTCGGCTTGAAAGCGGCCTTTCTCCCAATCTGCATCACAAGCAAAAAGGAAGGATCACGATGCTGACTCGCACACTTGGCGCAATCTCCGCCATTGCACTCGCGGCCTGCGCTGCTTTTACATCCGGCCCTGCCAGCGCGGACGACAACGAGGGTTTCTCGCAAGGCGACGGCGGCTCGCACGGGCGGCCGGTCAAGGTGATGATCATTTCGATGTTCGGACCGGAAGGGCAGGTATGGCTCGATCGGCTTGGTCCATGGCGCGAGATTACGGTCGATGGCTTATCGCCCGACTACCCGACGGTTCATTGCAATAAGCAGGACGTGTGTGTCATGACCACGGGCATGGGGCATAGCAATGCTGCCGCGTCGATCATGGCGTTGACGTTTTCGCCGCGTTTCGATTTGCGGCATACGTACTTTATGGTCGCGGGGATTGCCGGGATCGATCCGCAGCAGGGCACGGTCGGATCCGCAGCGTGGGCGAAGTACCTGGTCGACTTCGGGATTCAGTGGGAGATCGATGGACGGGAGATTCCGCCTGGCTGGAATACCGGATACCTGGGGATCAACACCACGAGTCCGACGGCTAAGCCACCGCTCGACTATCGGACGGAGGTGTTTCAGTTGAATACCCAGCTAGCCGATACGGCGTTTGCTTTGTCGCGCAGTGTTGTGCTGTCCGATAACGCTCAGGCGCAGGCTGCGCGGGCCAAGTATTCGTATGCGCCGGCGAATCGGCCGCCGACTGTCATTCAGTGCGACACACTCGCCGGCGACACCTGGTGGTCGGGGACGCTGCTTGGGCAGCGGGCACGCGATTGGACCAAGATCCTGACGGATGGCAACGGTGTGTATTGCACGACGCAGCAGGAGGATAACGCGACGTATGAGGCGCTTAAGCGCGCGGCCTCGGTGCATAAGGTTGACCTGAGCCGCGTTGCGGTGCTGCGGGCTGGGTCGGATTTTGATCGGCCATATGATGGGCAGACTAGTGCTGATAATTTGCTTAACTATGCTGCGCAGGGGGGCTTTACTATTGCTATTGAGAACCTTTATAGGTCTGGGAATCCGCTTGTGCAGGATATTGCTGCTCATTGGGGGGAGTGGCGGGAGGGGGTGCCTAAGAGGTAGGTTTTTTTTGCCTTTGGCGGCGCTTATTGTCCGTGTTCCTGGGGCTTTGGCCTTTCCTTGAATTGTTAGTGGTCTATTAGCGTTCCCCCTGTGCGGGGGGCACCTACTTTTCTTTGCCGCCGCAAAGAAAAGTAGGCAAAAGAAAGCGGCTAGAAGCCCCTGCTAAGCGGGTCCCGTGGTTTGCACAGGGTAGTGGTGCGACTGGAATCTGTGTTCGTGCCACTACATGCTCTTGTGACAAGGGCGTCATACTTCCGGCGGCGCTGCGCGCGCCGAAGAGCCATTCATAAAACCGATCGCTACGTTTTAACAAACCTGAACCGAAGCCGGTGGTTTCCCATGCAGACCCGTCCGCGACGCACGCAGTGCGGAGTGGGAGCTGATGAGTCCTTTGTCACTAACGTGGAATGTGCGAGAGCACGGATTCCAGTCGCACCACTACCCGGAGCAGACCACGGTGCCCGCTTAGCAGGGGCTTCTAGCCGCTTTCTTTTGCCTACTTGTATATTCCCTCCTGTGGCGCCGACCCGATCAGTTGTCGCCACATGGACAGTCAGCTCGTCTGCCTAAAGTGCCTCGAGCCCGCAGAAA